>CBDUBB010000047.1:0-10648 GCA_965365265.1 uncultured Flavobacteriaceae bacterium | reverse complement strand
CCCAGAGCGAGCGATAGTGACTTGGCGAATGAGGTTCCCACGAGCAGGGAACCCAAAAGTCCGGGACCTCTAGTAAATGCTATGGCCGATAGCTGTTTTTTGTCGATATTTGCCTTGGCCAGGGCCTGATGCACCAGAGGGACGATATTCTTCTGGTGGGCACGGGATGCCAATTCAGGGACAACCCCCCCATATGCCTCATGAATATGCTGTGTGGCGACGATATTGCTCAGGGCTCTGCGATTGTGCAAAACGGCTGCGGAAGTGTCGTCACAGGAGGATTCGATGGCGAGTATGTAGGTGTCCTTGTTATTCACTGGGAAATCTGGAACAGAATTTGGTAGTGCAAAGGTAAAAAATAACCCTATCAGAAAATTCCGCAAAATAGTTGTTCGGATATTACTGGTCATTCTGGTGATATGTGTTCTTGGCACTGTGGTGCTTTCCCTGCCGGCTGTGCAGACGCGTCTTGCGCAATACGCCACCGAGCGGATCAACAGGGATTTTGGCACCAACATCCAAATTGACCGGATGCGTGTATCCCTGATCAGCTGGAATACTGCCCTGAAGGATGTCCTTATTGAAGATTATCGGCAGGACACGTTGGCCTATATCGGAGAACTCAAGACATCCATCCTGAGCCTCAGGGACCTGACCAGGGGTAAACTGGAGTTTGGCGATATTACCATTGACAGGCTCTACCTGAACATGAAAACCTACAGGGATGCTCCGGACACCAATCTGGGTATCTTCATAAGTAAACTGGACGACGGCAAACCAAGGGACCCGGGGACACCGCCCTTTTACTTTTTTACGGATCGCATCGTGCTTTACGACAGTCGTTTTTCCCTCAGCGATGAGAACCTCGAGAATCCTCAAATTCTGGATTTTAGGAATTTAGAGGTGGATGCTGGTGATTTCACCATTCTGGGCCCGGAGGTAAGCACACGGATCGGGGATCTGAGTTTACAGACCTCGAGAAATGTTCACATACAGAAACTAACCACGGACTTTACCTACAAAAGGGATCAGATGGTCTTTGATTCCCTGTACATAGGTACCCCCCAGTCGGAACTAAAGGGCAGCCTGAGGTTTGACTACAACAGGGAAGACCTGGCCGAATTCACGGACAAGGTCCAGGTGACGGCCCGATTTGAGGAATCCACGGTTTCCCTGGATGAAATCAACCAGTTTTACGATGGTTTCGGAAAGGGGCGTAAAGCGATGTTTTCCACCGAGGCCAGCGGCACCCTGAATAACCTTCAGATCCAGAATCTCCTGCTGGTTACCGACAATACAGGTGTCCGGGGAAATTTCGTGTTTGAGAACCTTTTCAATTCCCAGGCCCCGTTCCGCATGCAGGGGCAGATCCGGGATGTCACTACGAGTTATTATCAGTTACGGGGGTTGATGCCCAGGTTACTCGGAAATTCGCTGCCTGAATTCCTGAAGCGGATGGGTCAGTTTACCATTAGGGGGCCGATAGAGGTCACGGAAACCTCCGTGAAGACTCAGGTCAATATCCAAAGCAGTCTAGGCAGTAGTTATGCCGACCTGCAACTGACCGAGACTGATAACATCGAGAATGCGAGCTATACCGGGTTTGTTTCCCTGATCGATTTTGACCTTGGTCGCTTTACAGGCAGTAATGCCCTGGGAAAAGCTACCCTGGACGTGAATGTGGAAGGGCAGGGGTTTACCACCGAAAAATTAAATACCGAGGTGATCGGACAGGTTTACTCCCTTACCTTTAACGACTATACCTATTCGGACATAGCCGTTTCGGGAATCCTGAAGGAACAGCTCTTTGACGGTTCCCTGAAAAGCAATGACCCGAACTTCAGGTTTGCATTTTCCGGACTTGCCGATTTTGGCAATGACATCAATACCTTCAATTTTACGGCTTCCGTGGAAAATGCCGACCTGGTGCGTCTCAATTTCATCAAGGACTCCATCGCGGTCTTGAAAGGAGATCTGAACATGGATATTACAGGAAACAACCTCGACGATATGAGTGGGGATATCCGGTTCAGCAAGACGAGTTTTCAGAATGCAGACAGCATCTATTATTTCGAGGATTTCAAAGTGACTTCCCGCTTTGATTTGGATTCCATTCGCACTATCGAGATTAACTCTCCGGATATTATTACCGGATACATGCAGGGTCGGTTCAAAGTCGGGGAGCTTGGAAGGCTTCTTAAGAATGCGGTGGGAAGCATTTTTACCAACTACCAGCCAGAGGAGGTAACCCCAGGGCAGAAAGTTTCCTTCAATTTCAAGATATACAACAAAATTGTAGAGGTGTTTTTGCCTGAGGTATCCTTTGGCCCCAACACCTTTATCAGGGGCGACATCGTGGCTGACAAGGAGGACTTCAAGCTGAACTTTAAATCCCCGGGCATCTCGGCCTATGGAAATGAACTGGACACCATAGACATACGCGTCGATAACAAGAACCCCCTTTTCAACACCTATGTTTCGGTACAGGACATTTCAACGGTGTATTATAACCTTAAAGACTTTGAACTGATCAATACCACCCTGGCGGATACGTTGTTTTTCCGGGCAGAATTCAAAGGAGGCAGCCAGTATAACGACCGTTACAACCTCAATTTCTACCATACCTTTGATGAGAATAACAAGTCCGTGATCGGCCTTAAACGGTCCGATGTGAGCTTCAAAGGGAACACCTGGGTCCTGAACAAGGACGGAAACGACCGGAATAAGGTAATCCTGAGTCCGGGTCTTGACAGTATCCAGATCGAAGAGATTGTGATGAACAACGAGGATCGGGAAGAGATCATCCTAAAGGGGCAGCTCGCGGATTCTACTTACAAGGACCTGGAACTGCGTTTTAAAATTGTTTCCCTTGACAAGATCACCCCCAACATCGAGGGTCTTTCCCTTGGGGGGGAGGTGAACGGGGTGTTGAATGTATTGCAGCAGGATGAGGTCTACCTCCCCATAGGGAACCTTAAAATCTCTGAATTCAGGATGAATGAGTCCATCCTTGGGGAATTGGATATCGGGATCGTCGGAAATCGAAACCTGACGGAATTCTCGGTAAACACCCGGATAACGGATGGGGGGCAGGAGAAATTCAGTCTAGTGGGAGCCATCCTAAACCAGTCGGAGTTTCCAACAGGGGACCTTACGGCCAATTTCGGGGGGTTCCCCCTTGCCCCCTTTAACGAATTGGCAAAAGGGGTTTTGTCCGATATTCGGGGAGAGGTATCCGGGACGGCGCGTATCCGGGGGGATCTCAGGAACCTGGATATGAATGGAGCCCTGACCCTGAATAATGCCGGACTGGGGATCCCTTACCTGAATGTGAACTACGACCTGAACCAGGAGGCGCAGGTACGACTATTTCAACAGTCTTTCGAATTTGTTGATGTGGGCCTGAGCGACACTGTGGAAGGTACCCGCGCTTCTTTGACAGGGACCATCAGCCATAGTGAATTCACCGAATGGAATCTCAGTCTGGATGTGGCCACACAGGGGGAACGCTTTCTCATACTCAACACGAACTATGACGAGGATGCGCTTTATTACGGCAAAGCCTTTGTCAGGGGATCCGGACAGATTTATGGACCGACCGATGCCCTGAATATCAATTTCGAAGGTTCTTCGGCCCGGGGTACCACCCTGAAGATTCCAATTAGTGATGTAGCCAGTGTGGGCGATTATTCTTTCATCACGTTTATGGAGAAAGATGAGCTGGAGAGTTTCGAATCGCAACGCACCCTAAGGGAATACCAGGGCCTCGAATTAGAGTTTGACCTGAACGTGACCCCGGATGCAGAGGTTGAGATTGTAGTGGACCAGCGAACCGGAAGCTCCCTGAAGGGCACTGGAGAGGGCCTCATCTTTATGGAGATTAATACCAACGGGAAATTCAACATGTGGGGTGACTTCGTAGTGGTCACCGGGCAATACCGCCTGAAATACGGGGGCATTATCGACAAGACCTTCCTGGTGCGCCCGGGGGGGACCATCAACTGGGATGGGGATCCGTTGAGTGCGATGCTCAATATGGAAGCTGTATACAAGCTGAATGCCAACCCAGCCCCGTTATTGGACAATACGGGTTATACCCGTAGGATTCCCACGGAGGAGGTCGTTCGGCTTTCCGATCAGCTTGAGAGGCCGATAGTTGACTTTGACATCCAGTTCCCAGGGACCAGTTCCATCGTCAAATCGGAGCTGGAATACCGGCTTCAGGATCCCACCGTAGAAGAACGCAACGCACTTTTCCTTCTGGCCCAGGGGACCTTTGTCAACGAACGTGCAGGATTTAACCAACAGGCGGTCGCCGGAAACATTTACCAGACAGCTTCCAACCTCTTCTCCAAGGCACTCAGCAGTGAGGGCGATGTCCTGAACCTCGGGGTATCCTATGAAAGCGGATACCAGGACCCCAGTGCCGATATTGTAACTGATGACCGCATCGGGGTCACGGTTTCCACCAAGATAAGCGACCGGGTCCTGTTCAACGGCCGGTTCGGGGTGCCGGTAGGCGGGGTTGAGGAATCCGCAGTGGCCGGAGACGCCGAAATTCAAATCTATCTCAATGAAGAAGGGACGCTGACGGCGCGAATTTTCAACCGTCAAAACGACATTCAGCAATTCATGACAGACCAGCAGGGATATACGCAGGGGGTGGGGCTATCCTATGAGGTGGATTTCAATACCTTCCAGGAATTGCTGCGCAAACTCTTTCAGAAAAAACAGGGGGAACCCTCCGGGACCGAACCCGAAGAGATGCCGCCTCCGGCAACCATGGGCCCGGACAGCCTGATTCAGTTCTACTCAAAGAATCAGAAACCGTTTTAAGTATCATAAAGGCGTCCTGACAGGACAACGGATATCTGATACCACCCGGCATTAACGAAAACGATTTCGAATGGAATTGCCCTGTTTTAGGGGGAATCCGTTCATTTTTTGGTCGAAGTTTGTTACTTTTGGCTTTCGAACTTTCAGCATGCAAAGCCCTATTAAAAGACTTGCCGTACTCACTTCGGGAGGTGATTCCCCCGGCATGAACGCGGCGATCCGGTCCGTGGTGCGTACCTGTGCCTATATGGATGTGGAATGTTCCGCCATCTACCGGGGGTACCAGGGAATGATCGAGGGGGATTTCGTACCCTTCAATGCCCGAAGCGTCAACAACATCATCAACAAGGGAGGAACTATTTTGAAGACTGCCCGTTGCGATGAATTCCGAACCCCCGAGGGCAGGAAAATCGCCCATGATCAATTGGTAAAGGCGGGGATTGACGGATTCGTGGTCATAGGCGGGGACGGGAGTTTTCGGGGTGCCAGTATATTCCACAAGGAATTCGATTTCCCCGTGATCGGCATCCCCGGCACGATCGACAACGATATTTTCGGCACCCAGTATACCCTCGGATTCGATACGGCCCTTAATACGGTGGTGGAGGCCATTGATAAGATCCGAGATACGGCAAGTTCACACAGCCGGCTCTTCTTTGTAGAGGTAATGGGCCGCGACGTGGGGCATATTGCCCTGAACGCAGGGGTGGCCGCCGGGGCGGAGGAAATCCTTATCCCTGAGCAGAACCTGGGGCTGGAGCGGCTTCTGGACTCCCTGAAAAGAAGCAAAAAATCCGGCAAATCCTCCAGCATCGTCGTGGTGGCTGAAGGAGACAAGACGGGCAAGAGCGTGTTTGAACTCAAAGAGTATGTAGAGACCCACCTCCCAATCTATGATGTTCGGGTCTCCGTACTTGGGCATATCCAGAGGGGAGGGGTGCCCACAGCTTTTGACAGGGTGCTCGCTTCCCGTATGGGCGTAAAGGCTGTGGAAAGCATTCTGAACGGAAAATCAAACCTCATGGTGGGGATCATGGAAAATGAAATCGTCCTGACCCCCATAGATGAAGCGATCAAGGGTACTACCAAGATCGACAGGGAACTGATTCGCGTTTCCGATATTATGACGATATAACTTAAAAAAAACACTAAAATGGCATCATTGAGATTAGGAATTAACGGATTTGGACGCATTGGAAGGCTGGTACTCAGGGCTTCTGTAGAGCGCGATAATGTGGACGTGGTGGCTATCAACGACCTTCTGGACGTGGAACACCTTGCCTACATGCTGAAATACGATTCGGTACACGGCCGATTTAACGGGACCGTGGCTGTCAAGGACGGTCACCTGGTGGTGAACGGGAAGACCGTACGCGTAACTGCGGAACGGGACCCGAAAAATATTAAATGGGATGCCGCCGGTGTGGATATCGTGGCGGAATGTACCGGAATTTTTACGGGCCTGGAAACAGCCCAGTCCCATATAGATGGAGGCGCTAAAAAAGTAGTGATCTCAGCTCCTTCCAAGGATGCCCCCATGTTCGTTATGGGTGTGAACCATATGCAGGCCAAATCTTCCGACAAAATTGTCTCCAATGCCAGTTGTACCACCAACTGTCTGGCACCCGTGGCCAAGGTGCTCAATGATACCTTTGGAATCGAGGAGGGCCTGATGACCACAGTGCACGCCACCACGGCAACCCAACTCACCGTCGACGGGCCTTCCCGCAAGGATTACCGGGGCGGGCGCAGCGCGATGCTGAACATCATTCCGGCCTCTACCGGAGCTGCCAAGGCGGTAACCAAGGTGATCCCGGCCCTGGAAGGGAAACTGACCGGGATGGCTTTCCGGGTCCCCACGGCCGATGTTTCCGTAGTGGACCTTACCGTACGTCTCGAAAAGGATACTTCATACGAGGAAATCAAAAGAGCATTCAAAGATGCCTCTGAAGGCGCTCTGAAGGGAATCCTCGGATATACAGAGGAACCCGTGGTTTCTCAGGATTTCGTGGGCGACAGCCGCACGAGCATTTTCGATGCGGGAGCAGGAATCGAGCTGAATTCGAAGTTCTTTAAAATTGTATCCTGGTATGACAATGAGGCCGGATATTCCCACAAGCTCGTGGATCTGGCTCAACACATCCACAGTTTATAAGTTTTAGGAACTATTCATGAATCGAAGGATCTTTCAAGCCATTCCCGGTGTTTTGGAGGATCCTTTCATTAGTTTGTAAATATGGTATTAATCGTCGACAGCGGTGCCACCAAGGCGGACTGGATCGCTCTGGATGCCAAAGGGGAGCAGATTTTCATGACCCAAACCCTTGGGCTGAGCCCGGAAGTACTCACCAGGGAAGTCATTGAGGAACGCATGGCCAATAACTTTGAACTCGCGCGGAACAGCGATAAGGTGAAACGCCTTCATTTCTACGGGGCCGGTTGCGGTACGGAGCGTATGCGAAAATTCCTGAAGAACATCTTCCGGAAATTCTTCCCAAATGCCAAGGTAAATGTGAAGGAGGATACCTATGCAGCCATTTATTCCACCACCAAGATTGGGCACCAGGGGATCGTCTGTATCCTGGGGACAGGTTCCAATTGCAGCTATTACGACGGTCACCAGATGATCCAGAAGGTGACCTCTCTTGGCTATATCCTTATGGATGACGGCAGCGGGAATTTCTTTGGCCGCAAGCTTATCCGGGATTATTACTACCACAAAATGCCACAGGACCTGGGCATTGAATTTGACAAGGAATATAACCTGGATGCCGATGTGATCAAGGAAAACCTTTATAAAAAACCCAACCCGAATACCTACCTGGCTACCTTTGCACGCTTTATCGTGGAACACAAGGACCACCCGTATTGCAAGGGAGTCATCGACAAGGGCTTCCAGCAGTTCATCAACAACCACGTTATGCAGTTTGAGCTCGCCACCAAGGTACCCATCCACTTTGTGGGCAGTATCGCGTATTACCTGAGGGAAGAGCTACAGGAGGTGATTGCGCGGAACGATATGATCCTGGGGGTGATCCGGCAAAGGCCCATTGAAGGGTTGGTGGAGTTTCACAAGGACACGATTTGAAGAAGTAGGCAGTAGGCAGCGGCAGTACTGCAGCCTGTTTTGGATGTCCTGGCAAAAGCCTTACAGCCTATTTTAACCGCGAGCTAACAGAATTTCATTTCGAAGGAGTCATACCGGTGACGACTGAGAAATCCCTTTGTTGAAGTACTGCACTCTTAGAAGGGATTTCTTACCCCCCTGAATTGAGCTCCGCTTTACTCCAGGGGGTTCGAAATGACAGTTCATGCATATAACAGTCTACTGCTTACTGAAACTGCCTACTGCTAACTAGTCCAGGAAGGCGATCACAGAAATCTCAACATTCACATACTTTGGCAGGTTGGCCACTTCCACCGTTTCCCTGGCAGGGGCGGATTCGGCGGCAAAGTATGTTCCGTATACCTGATTGATTCTTGCGAACTGACCCATATCCTTCACGAAGATGGTACTTTTGACCACGTGGGAAAAATCAGCCCCGGCGGCATTCAATACAGCTTTCAGGTTTTGCATTACCAGGTTTGTTTCTTCTTCGATATTGCCCTGGAGCAGCTCACCCGTGGCAGGGTCCAGGGCGATTTGCCCGGAAATATAGAGGGTGTCCCCCGCCAACACGGCCTGGTTGTAGGGACCGATGGGGGCTGGCGCATTTGAAGTCTTGATGATTTTTTTCATGTTGGGTGTTTTAGCGTATTTGCGGGCGCTGGCTCCGGTTCTCCCATTTCAGATCCTTCAGGATATTGGCCTTGATCCCGATGAAAAAATACCACCGTTCATTGGCCCCAAAGGGCACCCAGTCGAATTTGATGTGAAAACTGTCCAGGTCCCGTTCAAAGTTTAATTGGGTCAGGGTAAACCCTTTATTCACAAAGTCGTACCCGGAGGAGACCCCGACCAGCCACCGGGGCGTCAGGTTGACATTCCCCCGGAACATGAGGGAGTTGTTGGTTATCTCACCCTGCCGGTTGCTGTTGTTATAGGTTACGGCATACTGCAGCCTCAGGTCCCAGGTCACCTTGTTGCCATAGGGTGGGTTTTCCACGGCATCGGGGTCCCTGCCCTCAAAAGCACTTCGGTTGAAGTTGTCTGCCCTGCCGAATAATTCATCCGTCCGGCCCCCGCTGCTTGCCACATAATTTCCCCCACTGTAGGGATCCTCCGGATCTTCTTCCTCCCGCCGCCCATCTTTCTGGAAGTCCTTGCTGCTGATCGAATAACTAAGGTTCGCCCGGGCACTGGTTATCCGGAACAGGCCGCCGCCGGCATTGATGTTGAGTGTATTGATCCGCCGGCCGGAGTTGTCGACCGTATAAGGGTCAAAACTGGCCCCGAAGTTCACGGACATTTTGTTGTCAAAAAGGTTGGTCCCCCCCGTCAGGTTGACCGGGGCGAGTTTCAGGGAGTCCGCCTCCAGGTTGTAGTTCGTATTGAGGTTGAAACTGTTCAGCCACATCACCTTCTTGGGCTCCGTAGCCGTTGAATCCTTATCCCGGACCTTGGCCTCCAGGGTGTTGGCCAGTGAAAAACTCAGGGAACTGCTCTTTCCAGACCGGGGTGTTCCATAGGGCGTGTTCTGGAACCGGGTATAGGAAAGCGTATCTCCGGTCACCTGGTTTACGACGTCATCGTAGTACTGGTCAAAGGAAGGAGCCCATCCGTAGCTAACACTCGGTCGCATCACGTGGCGCAGGGCCTGGATTTTTTTATCCTCCCCAAAGTCAAAAGTCCCATAGACGGTGGTTCCCACCGAGCCCCCCAGGTTGTACTGGTTATAGCGGTCAAATCCGCCGATGGTATCCCTTACGACTTCCTGCAACTCCGGGTCGAAGCGCTGCGGATAGGTCTCCCAGGTCCAGACATCTTCATAGGTGCCGCCAAGGGAAACGCTCAGGTATTTGGCAACCTTGAAATTGGTGCTAATCGGAATCTGATGCTGGGCCCCCAACCGGCCGTTTTGGAACATCTCTGAGGTCAGGAATTCCTCTGTGGTGGTCCGAACCCCATACCGGCCATTCAGGTTGTATTGTAAATTGATGTTTTGCAGGGCCCCTTTCTTGATCCCATCCCTCTTGGCAAATGGAAAAATACGCTCCATACTGGCCTGCAGGGTGGGCAGGGTCAAATCCACCACGTCCGTATTGGTATTCTGGTTGTGGGTGGCCGTAAGGCTTACATTGACCGAGGGATAGGCCGGGAATGTCTTGGAATAGGAGATGGAGGAAGAAAGGTTGTTGATCTGGGTATTCGGCAGGTTCTGCTGGATGAGGGAATTCCGGAAATACTGGCTGCTACCGATGTTCACTGAAGCCGAAAACCGCGAATTCGGATTGGCCTTTGCGTCCTGGTTATGGGAGACCTGGAGGTTAAAGATGGTCGAACGGGAATAATCGTCAAACCCTTTCTGGCTCGTAACCAGGTTTTCGTACCGGAAGTTTACGTTTCCCCTGAACCGATAGCGCTTGGCATATACGGACTGTGTCCGGATCCCGTAACTCCCGTTGGCATACAGGTCACCTGTTAAGGTAAGGTCCGCATAGTCGCTGATGGGAAGGTAATAACCCCCGCCCTGCAGGAAGAATCCCCGGTCCGGGTCCATCCCGAAGGTCGGCATCAGTATCCCTGCAGTCCGCCCTGTGGTCAGCGGAAAGTAGGCAAAGGGAAGGGCCAGGGGGGTGGGGACATCCACGATGTATCGATTCGAAAATCCGGCGATCACTTTCTTCTTGGGTACGAATTTTGCCTTTCGAA
>CBDUBB010000046.1:0-10739 GCA_965365265.1 uncultured Flavobacteriaceae bacterium | reverse complement strand
CAGCCGATCAACTCCTCGTCAAGGGCTATGGGCAGCGGGGTACGGGCACACAATTCCGCCATTTCAGCGGGTTTTCCGGCCCGGATGGGTTGTTCGATGGAGTGTAATTCCAATTCCGACAACCTTTGGAGTTTTTCAAGGGCCTCCCCGGTTGAAAAGGCACCATTGGCATCTACGCGGATTTCAAGGTCCTCGGATGAAAAACGCCCGCGAATCTCCCGAAGTAACCGAAGCTCCGATTCAAAATCCAGGGCTCCGATCTTCAGCTTCAGGCATCCGAGCCCGGCCTCGATCTTTTCCTCAATCTGTTGCTCCATGAATGAAAGTTCCCCCATCCAGATCAGACCGTTAATGGGAATGGGGTCCCCTTCCATAAAACGGGAGGGAAACAATTCGAAGGGGGAAGAGCCCTGAATGGAGCGCAGTGCCTGTTCACACCCGAAAACGATACTGGGATATTCCCGGAAGGTCTCCAGAACCCCTTCGTCCCCGGCTTCCAATGCCCTGCAGGCGCTGATGAGACGGGCCTCGTAATCGGGGTGGTCATCCGCACTCAGCCCTCTGAAAAGGCCCGCCTCCCCAATTCCCCATCGACCCTCTTCCTGCAGGCAGATGAAATAGGTTTCCTTTTGGGTAAGTACTCCTCTGGAGGTGCCTCCAGGCCGGATAAAGTTAAGGGTGTATTTTCTGAAGGCAGCTTTCATAAAGGCCTCCAAATTTACGTATATTTTGGTCCGAAAACCACCCGGCACATGGAGTTAGAAGACAAAATAATCTGGATCACCGGTGCTTCCTCCGGAATCGGCAAATCCCTGGCCCTTCTCATGGGGCATCAGGGAGCGCGGATCATCCTCTCGGGACGCAACAGGCACCGCCTTGAAGAAGTAAAAAGGGCCATGCCCTATCCGGATAAGGCGGTGATTCTGCCCCTTGACCTCAGTAACCCTGATGCGCTTCCAGGGGTTGTCCAGAAAGCCCTGGATACTTTCGGATCCGTTGACATGCTGGTAAACAACGCCGGAATAAGCCAGCGGTCAACCATTGCAGAGACGGGGATGGAAGTATACGAAGAACTCATGCGGGTGAATTACCTGGGTACGGTGGGCCTTTCCAAGGCACTCCTCCCCCATTTCATCAGGAGACAACAGGGCCATTTCGTCGTGGTGACCAGTTTGATGGGAAAATTCGGATCCCCCCTGCGCTCGGGGTACTGTGGGGCCAAGCACGCCCTGCATGGATTTTTCGATGTGCTTCGGATGGAACACGAAAAAGACGGTGTCTATGTTAGCATGATATGCCCCGGATTCGTTCATACCGATTTAGCGCGCAATGCGCTCGTTGGGGATGGTTCTGCCCAGGGGTTTCAGGACCGGGCCACCGAAAACGGGATGGACCCGGACCTGTTCGCAAGGAAAATGCTCAGGGCCATTGAAAAACGCTCCTGGGAATCCTATATCGGAGGACGTGAAGTTTTCGGGGTGTACCTGAAGCGTTTCTTTCCCAGGTTGCTACACCGGGTCGTACTCCGAAGCCAGGTGGTCTGATCAGACAAGCAGGGACTCCCCGATGCCGGGAAGGAGGAGCTTCTTGCCCGCTGCCTCAAATTTCCGGGTTGCCTCATCCGTATCGATTACGATATAGCCAAAGGTATTGTAGTGAACCCCCAGGACACGCCCGCATGCCACGAAATCAGCGGCCTGAACGGCATCTGCAATACCCATGGTAAAGTTGTCCCCTATGGGCAATACGGCAAGGTCGGGTTTGGCGAAGGAAGGGATCAGTTTCATGTCCATATGAAGGGCGGTATCCCCGGCAATATAGATCGTTTTACCTCCGCTTGTGAGCAGAAATCCCCCGGGCTGACCTCCATAGGTACCATCGGCAAAGGAGGATGTGTGGACCGCGTTGACGTATTTGAGCCAGCCGAATTCGAATTCCCGGGCACCTCCGTGGTTCATTGGATGCCCTTCAAACCCCTTGTTCTGGTAGTAGGACACGATCTCATAATTGCTGATGATCAAAGCGCCGCTTTCCCCGGCAAGAGCTTCCACATCCAGGACATGGTCCTGATGGGCATGGGTAAGAAGGATCACATCCGGCCGAAGGTCCTCCAGACTAATTTTATCGCTGGCAAGGTCATTCCCGGTTATAAAAGGGTCCACCACAAGGCGATGGGATTCGGTTTCGATAAGCAGGGCGGCATGCCCCAGAAAGGTGATTTTCATGGGAGTGTAGTTTCCCCCAAATTTATTTAAAATTGAACCAAAAACGAACCCCGTCGGCTGTTTTGTCTATGTTCAGGGTAGACTGCAACTGGTTCACCAGGCGTTTGATGAGCCGGATACCCATGGAAGTGCTTTCCCGGTCCTCGGAGTCCTCCGGCAGCCCGACCCCGTTGTCCGTGTATTCAAAGAAGCCTCCGTCCCCGTTCTTCTGGATATGGATGTAGATCTTGCCGTCCCGGGTTTCCTCGGGAAAGGCATATTTAAAAGAGTTGGATACCAGCTCGTTGAGTATCAGTCCTATGGGGATGGCCCGGTCAATGTCCAGTTCCACCCCTTCCGCATCAATGGTGATATTGATATTATGTCCTCCCTTGCGGTATACGGACTGAATGCTGTTAATCAGGCTTTCTATATAGCCCTGCATCTCAATGACGGAAAGGTCGTCATTCTGATAGAGCTTCTGGTGGATCAGCGCCATGGCCTTTACCCGTGTTTTCCCTTCCTCCAGGGCTTCAATGGCGGCTTTGCTACGGGTATTCTTGGTTTGCAGGCTCAAGAGGCTGGAAACCATTTGCAGGTTGTTCTTTACCCGGTGGTGGATTTCCTTCAGCAGGGAATCCTTTTCGACCAGTGAATTTTCAATGATCCGTTTCTGCTCGGCAATTAGGCGTTGGGTCTTGATACTTTTGAGATAGGCGAATACAAGTCCTGCAAAACCCAACAGAGTAAAGACCAGGGAGATGAAAACTAGATTGATCCGCATGTCCTGGGCCTGGAGTTCCGCCCGGCCCCTGTCGATATCCATTTCCAGGTCTTTGTTCTTCAACTTCATATTCTCCAGCTCTTCACTGGCGACAATGGAAACAAGCCGCTCCTTCTCGTTGAATTCCTCCAGTGCGCCCAGGGAATCTTCCAGCTTCAGGGAGCTCTTTAGATACCGGGCAGCTTTGGAATAGTCCTCAAGGGTTTCGTAATAGGAGGCGAGCAACCTGTTTTTGCGAATGATCAGTTCCGGTTTGTTGGTCTCGAGCTCCATCAGGAGGTACTCCCCGGCTTTATCCACGTTTCCTAATTTCATATGGGCCCCTGCGAGGGCGAGTATGTTTTCAGCCATGGCGTCCTGGTCGCGCCCTGAAGGGGGGGTGCGCAGGATCCCCATGCTGTTTTCCAGGTAGGGCAGGGCTTCCCGGTACTGATTCTGGAGCATATGCGCCTTCCCTATATTTCCTTCTATCAGCCCCTTGAGGCGGTTGGAATTATTGATTTCCTCTTCAGTCTTCACCTGATTGATGTCGTTCAGGTAGACCACCACATACCCCTGGGCCTTTTTAAAATAGGTCATGGCTGTAGCCCCGGATCGTTCTTTTAGCAAAAACTGGCCGATCTCGTTGTTGTACGCGGCGAGCTTGTAAAAATCGGAGGAATCGATGGTCTTCTTTACCTCCATGATGTATTCGTTCATTGCCTTGCGGTGCAGGCCCAGATTATCGTAGATATCGTAAAAGGTAATGCCCTCGGTAATGCCAAACTGTTTCTTTCGTTCCCGGATCTCAATTTGTTTGTCGTACTGACGTAACCTGCCGTAGGTTTGATCCAGAAGGTCCAGTAGTCTGGCGAGCGGAACCCGCTCCATGGATTCCAGTTCTGGGTAGAGATCGTTGGCCGTGGCAGCTGCCTTTTTGTAATTCCCCAAATCGAAATAAACCTGGGCACGCAGCAGGCGATATATCCGCATGGACAGGGAATCCCCTTCCCGGGTGGCTTCATTCAGGTCCGCGTTAATCCGGTCCAGCCAGTCATAGGCCGAATGGGAGGCGTAGCGGTCTTTGGTCTGGAAAAAGTACGCCAGTTTCTCGGCTGCCGTCTGTTTGCTTTCATAGGTTTGTAGAAGCGAGTCCACGGATACCGGGTACTGCTGCCCGCTTACCGGGCTGGAATACCCCAGCATCATAAGGAAAAAAAAGACTGTCAAAGATTTTTTCATAAATCTTGCCCTATGGCAGCCATTCGACGGATCGGCATGTTACAAATGACCTCTTCAAACTTACCTCTAACTAACGGAATTCAGAATTTTTTGTTGTCAATTCACCGCTTTATGTAGCGTTCCCACGTTGGGAGGCAGTGTGCTGGCAGAGAAAAGAAAAAAGGCCATATACATTGCGTACATAGCCTTTTCATCTAATAGCAAGATTTGGGATCTCAACTTAAGACTTTTCAAAAGTAAGGGATGATCCGGGAGGTTTTCTGAATTTGTTGTGTAAGCGCCAAAAGTTGTTGTGAAAAGGCCAGAATCTTCCCAAACCTGCATTTGATCGGGGATTTTTGCGTCCTTTCGGAAAGAATTTCCCGGGGGTGCAGAATTAAAAAAGAGCCCCACCAGGTTTTGATAAGACTCTTTTTACGAGAACACTATATGAAAATGAAAAAATGAATCCGTAAATCCGAAAACGAATATAGGGCCGCAGGGCCTCTGCCACAATTTATTGTTGTGAAAGCCATTGGAATTGTGGTGTAGGCACTTAAAAGGTCTATTTTACGAGTGTCGGAATAATAGGATCAGGAATTCATGGAGGAAATGATGAATTCCTTGAAGTCCTTGGAGATCGGAATCAGGGTTTCGTTGATAAGGATGTCCTTCGAGTTGATGGCATCGATATGGTCCACGTTCACAATGTAAGATTTGTGGGCCCTGTAAAACTTGTTTCTCGGCAGTTTTTCCAAATAGTTCTTCAAAGGGGAACGCACCAGGAACTTTTTATCCTTGGTATTCACCTCCAGATATACATTGTCGGCTTTTATAAACCGGATGTCGTCAAAGTAAATCCGGTAATACAGGTGCTGTTTCTTGACAAAGATGGAATCCTTCAGGACCGAGTTGGACGTAAACCCCTCCCCTGCTTCCTCTTCATGGTCTTCGACCGGACGGCTTTTTCGCCTTTGTTCGAAATTTGAGAGGGCAATTTCAATAGAGGTGTACAGGTCCTGTTGTTCAAAGGGTTTTACGAGATATCCGTTGGGCTGTACTGTCTTGGCGTTTTCCACCGTGGCCCTGTCGGAATTGGAGGTCACGAAAATAAACGGGATGTCGTATTTCTCCCGGATATGCTTGCCCAGATCTATGCCGGTCTTGTCAGAAGCCAGGATGATATCGATCAGAACAAGATCGACCTGGTGGTTTTTGAGGACCTCCACCGCCTGTTCGTAAACAATCACATTATCGACGATCTCATAGCCGATCTCCTCCAGCATGGACTGCATGTCATCGGCGATGATCACATTGTCCTCAACGATCAGAATTTTAATTGGTTCTTCCAAAATGGCAAGGGTTTAGCGGGTTAATCCCCTCAAAATTACAAAAAATAATCATTCGCGAGGTAGAGCAGCAAGGCGATGAAAAAGGTGCTCAGGGCGAGCTTTTTGAGTTCCGGGTCCAGGCGGGATGGATCCTTCGTCCTCAGGACCCTGCCCAGGTGGATGCCGATAATCACAAAGGGGAGCAAGGCCCAGGCCAGGGGCAAGGGTTCCTTTTGGAGCAGGACAAACCAGAGCATTGAAACAAAAGCCAATATGCACAGGGCGAAGTGGTACCGGACCCCGTTTCGGTAGCCCATTTGTACCACAAGGGTATTCTTTCCGGAATTCCGATCGGATTCGCTGTCGCGCAGGTTATTCAGGTTCAGGACTGCCGTGCTCAGGGCACCGATGGTTACGGCCGGAAGAAGGGCCTGGGGGTACCACTGCTGCGTATAAAGGAACAGGGAACCCAGGACGCTGAGCAACCCGAAAAAAAGGAAGACGAACAAATCGCCCAGCCCACGGTACCCATAGGCGTTGGAGCCAACTGTATAGCGGATAGCCGCCCAGATAGCGAACCCTCCCATCAGCAGAAACAGGAAAAAATACTCCAGGGAATCCATCCCGAAGGCACGCCAAAGCGTCCCAAAGGTAAGCAGGATGCTGATTGCAATACTGACCCAAATTCCCCTTTTAAGCCGACCGGCGGAAAGGGCACCACTTTGCAGAACGCGCCGGGGGCCTATCCGGGTATCATTGTCTGTGCCTTTGATCCCGTCCCCGTAGTCATTCGCGAAATTGGAGGTAATCTGGTATGCAATGGTGGTGGCCAGCAGAAGCGCAAACAGGACGGTATCAGAAAAGCCCATGCCCCTGGCAAGAGCGCTGCCAACAAGGATGCCGGATATCGAGAGGGGAAGGGTTCTGAGCCTGGCTGCCCGAACCCAGACAGTAATTTCTTTCAACCTGAGAGCGTTCTTCTATTCTTCAATGGCCACCCGTTTCCCATCCTTGTAGGAGGCAACAAAGGCGTCCTCAAAGCCCATTTTAACGAGTTCTTCGCGGAACCGCTGAGCCTCCTCAAGGGTTTCAAAGGTGCCCAGGGAATAGGCGTAGAATGGATTGTTCTTAACCAGGAGGGTATTGGTGAGTGCCTCAGGGGCAAGATTGAAGTTGTTCTCGACGAAGGCCTTTATCTGTACCGAGTATATTTTTTCCTTTTCTATGAATTCCTTGGCCAGGTAGAATTCCTTGATCAGGCTTAATTCCTCATTTTGCTTACGAAGGCTCTCGACTTGTTTCTCAGCAGCATCCAGGCTTTCCTTGATCTCTGTGGATACGAACTGGGTCTGTGGCCGGGAAGACAATCCCATGGTAAATGAGCCTACGGCAAGGGCCCCTATGAGAAAAAGCACGGTAACCCCTGCGAAAATATTTCGCTGAAACCGGCTGCGCCTAAGTTCCTTATTCTTATGCTTGATCTGGTCCAGGAGGCGCTCGTTGATAATCTGCGCCTTGTCAATATCCTTGTGCAGTTCCAGGAGGTCGCTTTCTTCTATAAACGGCATGTAATGGATTCTTTAATTGTCCGGTAAAGGTAACCAAAATAGGGAGATCCGACAAAATAAGCGGTGGGTATATGAAACCCTGTTTCAGACAGCTAAAAGTTGGTGAATTCAGGTTTCTGAAGAAGCAGGGAGCAGGTAGATCCCGTCGGCACGAAGGTCGATCTTCCGTTCGCGATACAGGATTCCGACCCCTTTCTTGAACATTTTCTTGCTCATCTGCAATCGCTCCTTTATGGCCTCCGGGGAGGATTTATCGTGTAGCGGCAACATTCCCCCTGCCTGCTGCAGTGCCTCGTAAATCCGGGATGCCGCAGGTTCCAGTTTTCGGTAGCCCAGGGGCTCCAATGTAATATCCAGCTTGTGGTCCGGCCTGATTTTCTGGACATACCCCGGCAGGCGGTCTCCTATTTTAAGCTGCCGGAATACCCGGTCCCTGAAGAGCAGGCCTTTATGGCGATTTTCCACGACCACCTCCAATCCCAGGTCAGTTTCCCTGTAGATCAGCAAGTCAACCTGCTGACCGGCTTCGACACTTAATTCCCGGTTATCGAGAAAGCGTTCAAGCCGCGCAGAGGCCACCAGCCTGGAGGACTTGGGATCGAGATAGCAATACACCACATGGGTCTCCCCTTTTTTCATGGGTACCGGCTGTTCCCTGAATGGAACAAGAAGGTGCTTTTCCAGGCCCCATTCCATAAAGGCGCCGTATTGATTTACCTCTGCCACCCGAAGGGCCGCAAAGCTGTTTCTTACGATAAGGGGACTCAGGGTTGTGGCAACCGGCCGTTGTTCATTGTCCAGGTAACAAAACACGGTGATTTCATCTCCGGTTTCGTAATGTTCCGGCCTGTATTTTCCGGGCAGGAGGATCTCATTGTCCTCCTCATCACCGAGAAAGAGACCTACCCGGGTATCCCTTAGTATAAATAGCGTATTGTGGTTCCCGAGTTCAATCATTGTATGGAGGGTTTCCGGACGGGATTTAAAATCCCGCACCGCGTGTGGTGCCTACTTGTAGGCAGATTCCTTGTTGAAGCGGCGGGCGAGTATGTAGTAAATCACGGCCCTGTATTTGTTTCGCTCTGAAGGGCCGTACTCCCGGATGACATCCTTTATGGTATGCATCAGGTGCGGCCCATCGGGCAAGCCCAGTTTCTTTATGAGATAGTTGCTCCTGACCGTCTCCAGTTCGGACTCATCCGTGCCTGAAACAAGGGAAGCATCCCGGTTGTAGATAGCAGGGCCCAGACCTGTCGTTACTTTTTCCAGAAAATCCAGATCCGGCGTCTGAGAAAATTTCTCCTGAATGTGCCGGGCATACTGAGCGATTAGTTCCTCTTTTTTCTTACTCATGGAAATCGGTTTTTCGAAGGGTTGCCCCGAGGGCCGAAGATAAAAAATCAAAGTAGCCCAGCAAAACCTCATCATTCAACTTTCTGGGCGTTTTTACCTCAAGCAGCCTGGGCGAGCCGGAAGGGTCGAAAAAGCTGTTCAGCGCTGCCTCGAGCTCTCCGGTGGATTCGGCTTTGTGGTGTTCGATCCCATAGAGATCACAAACGGCCTTTATGGGGCGGTCCTGTACGGTTTCGAAGTAATTCTCAAAGGTTGGGCTTGCTTCTTTTCCCGGTAAAATCCGAAAAATACCGCCTCCCTGGTTATTGATAACTACAATCCGGAAGTCCGCCCTGACAAACGCATTCCAAAGTCCGTTGATATCGTAGAAAAAGCTCAAATCCCCGGTTATCAGCAATACTGGTTGCCCTGAATTGATACTCGCTCCCACTGCCGTGGAGGTACTACCCTCGATACCACTTGTACCCCGGTTGCAAAAAACGGGGTTTTCCGGGCCCATGTCAAAGAGCTGAGCATACCTCACGGTGGAACTGTTTGCCAGCTGGACCTGAACTCCTGCCGGGATTGCTCTTAGGATCCGATCAAAGGCGACCATGTCCGAAAAGGGAATTCGACTTAAATAATCCTGTCGGCCTTCTTCATATCGGGTACGAATCCGATCCCAAACTGGACGGTATAAATGGCCTCCCCGCGAAACCCGCGAAAGAAACTCCCTGAGAAAACTGCCGGCAGGCATCTCGATATGCTTCTCCAGGGCGAAATAGGTGTCCGGGGCCTGGAAAGGATCCACATGCCAATGGGTCCTGGGGGCGTATTTCCTGAGAAACTGCTTTATTTTTTTGGACACCACCATCCCGCCCAGGGTAAGTAAAAGGTCGGGGCGGAGTATCCGAAAGAACTCCTCTGCCCTTTCCGACAATTCCAGGGGCGCCATGATGCTGTCGATGCTGGGGAAAAATCCGGAATGCTGGATATTTGAGGTAGTTTCCGTGAAAACCAGCACAGATGGATCAGCCGCCAGGATTTGGAGGGTTTCAGTATCCAGGCCTCCCGGAGGGTGTGAACCGATCAGGACCATTTTTTTCTCTGAGTGCTCCCAAATGGAGCTCAAGGCATCCCAATCCGGTTTTTGGCTTTCCCTGTCGGAATCTAACGTCTTTTCAGGAAGGAAAGCCGGGGTTTCCAGGGTTTCATACAGAGGTTCTTCAAATGGGGCATTCAGGTGGACGGGCAACTGGTATTCCAGTGCCGTGTGCAGCGCCTTTGAAATCAGCTTTTCATTTTCAAGTTGCCGCTGGCCCTGTAGTTGTTCGCGCTCCTTTTCCGTATTCGGTGGGCTTCCCTCCTGCCTGATTCGCTCAGGGGCATGGGTGAGGTCCTGGAAGAGGGCTGCCTGGAAGCCGATGTGGTTTTCAAAAACACCCGGCTGCCGTATGGTCTGTCCGTCCCCGATGTCGATCTTGTAAGGTGGCCGGTCTGCTGATATCACAACCAGGGGTATCCTTGTGTAAAAGGCCTCCGCCACAGCGGGATAATAATTGAGCAGGGCACTCCCGGAGGTACAAACCAGGGCAGTGGGGACGCGGCTCTGCTGGCTCAGGCCCAGGGCAAAAAAACCAGCGGACCGCTCGTCCACGATACTGAAGCAGTCGAAATACGGATCTCCGGTAAACCCGAGAATCAGCGGAGCGTTCCGTGATCCCGGGGATATTACCACCTGTTTGACCCCGTATTCCTTACACAGAGAAACCAACGTATGGGCAAGGGGAATGCATGAATACTTCATAGGGAAGGCAAAAATACGAAGCAGTTGATCAATGCCCTAATCCCTCAGAAAGAATTCTGAAGGAGCGACAGCATGGTGGTGCTTTTTTCCCGGGTTTCCTCCCATTCGGCCTCCGGGTCACTCTCAGGGGTAATCCCGCCACCCACATACACATAGGCCATGCCATTGCGGAACTGCACACACCGCAGGTTTACAAAAAACTCAAAACTGTCTTCCTCTTCAAGGCCAACCTCTCCCAGAAACCCGGTGTAATATTCCCGGTTGTAGTTTTCCTGATTCCTGATAAATTCATAGGCTGCCTCCCTGGGCAACCCGCAAACCGCAGGGGTCGGATGCAGGGCGGAGAGCAGTTTTGGGGCCGTGTCCCGATCTATAAACGTGCGGATTGAGGTTCCCAGATGCCAGAGTTTTCCCGCCCGGACATTCTGCAACGTTCCCTGTTGGGGCTTTAATCCAAGCCGCCGCATCTGCGCAACGATAAAAGTGGTTACGAGCTGCTGCTCGTGTTCCTCC
>CBDUBB010000045.1:0-10770 GCA_965365265.1 uncultured Flavobacteriaceae bacterium | reverse complement strand
CGCTGGCAGGGATTTGGCGCCTCTCAACCCGTTGCCTCCAACACTACCGAAGCAGGTCGAAGCCGCAACAGAAGGGTGGAATTTGTGATCCGGAAAGTGGGTGACGCGTCTGCCCATCGGGATTATTGAGGTTAGTGACTCCGCACAGGACAAATTCCCCCTGAAAATAGGAGCTAAAGCCGATTCCTGACTATTGGGCTGCCGGCATTAAGGGAAACAAAAAAACCGGTGCCATCGACACCGGTTTGAGAACTTTAAAAAGGATTCAGTTACATGCTAATGGGAACCGCTACACGGGTTTTGTCCCATCCCATGACCATGTGAACGCCGCCTTCCACTTCCTTGAAGGCAATGGAAAACACTTCTAGGGATTCCCCGTCTGTGCTGGCTGGTACAGAAACCCTTGCCACATCCGCGCCCTCGTCATAGGTGTAAGCACCCCACTGGTTGAGGTTCTTGTTCAGAATTACGGTCCACTGCTTCGCTCCTGGAATGGTAAAAAGTGAATAAGTGCCGGCTTTTACGGCCTCTCCTCCAAAGGAAACGTCCTTGTAAAAGGTGATTTCCGCAGCTTCGTTGGCCCCGGTCCGCCAAACCTTCCCGGCAGGACAGAGATCGGAGAGGGAACGCCCCTTGAGTTGGGGACGGCTGTAGGTTATCCGGACGGCTTTATCAGAGACCCTGTAGCTGCTTGGAAAACTTGCCATGTCCATCGGGCTTTTGTCCAGGCCGCTGAATTCCTGAGCAGTTGCAGACGTTGAGAATACCATAGTCAGCGCAATGGCAGTTAGTGTTAAAATGCGTTTCATACTGTTGGTTTTAGTTTGGCTAAAACTACATCGTTTTGGGCAGTCAGATTTTTAAAGGGTCGTTAAATTTTTTGTTTCCGCTTACATTTTAATGCCTCAGGACATTTAAAAATAAAAATGATTATGAAATCAAACAAAAAGCACTTATAAGATTACAAAATAATATCAATAAAGCTGTTGTAATTTTATTAATGTAGGTATTAATCCATATTTGTATTTCAAATAGTATCTATATGTGTGGAATTGTATGTGCATTTGACTTGAAGCAACCGGCTGAAACGCTCAGGCCGCAGTTATTGGAAATGTCCAGGAAGGTGCGGCATAGGGGTCCTGACTGGAGTGGTATCTTCGATTCGCAAAATGCCATTCTGACCCATGAGAGGCTTGCCATTGTGGATCCGGCGTCGGGACGGCAACCGCTAGTAAGCCCGGATGGGAAAGTGGTCCTGGCGGCCAACGGGGAGATTTACAACCATCGGGAACTCCGGCGGCAGTTTGAAGGAAGATATGACTTTCGGACCCAATCCGACTGCGAAGTGCTCCTGGCGCTATACGAAGAGCGGGGTACCGATTTCCTCGATGACCTGAACGGTATTTTCGGATTCGCCATCTACGACCTCAGCAAGGATACCTACTTCATCGCCCGGGACCATATGGGGATTATTCCCCTCTATATAGGGTGGGATAAGCACGGAACATTTTACGTGGCTTCAGAACTCAAGGCCCTGGAAGGGGTTTGTACCCGGATAGAGCCCTTTCCGCCCGGCCATTTCCTGAGCAGTGAAACTCCCGGGTTCCAGCGCTGGTATTCCCGCGACTGGATGGCGTACGAGGCTGTATCGGACAACGAGACCGATATCGGTGCCCTCAGGAAGGCCCTGGAGGAGGCCGTCCACCGGCAGTTGATGTCAGATGTTCCCTATGGGGTTCTGCTCTCGGGCGGATTGGATTCCTCCATTACCTCGGCCATTGCCAGGCGCTATGCTGGCCGCCGGATCGAAAGCGACGACACCACCGAGGCATGGTGGCCCCGACTGCACTCCTTTTCCGTGGGGCTGGAGGGATCTCCCGACCTGGAGGCAGCCCGAAGGGTGGCAGCCCACATCGGCACGGTACACCACGAGGTCAAATTCACGGTTCAGGAGGGCCTGGATGCCATCCGCGACGTGATCTACCAACTGGAGACCTATGACATTACCACTGTAAGAGCCTCCACCCCCATGTACCTGTTGGCGCGGGTGATCAGGTCCATGGGCATCAAGATGGTCCTTTCGGGCGAGGGGGCCGATGAGCTTTTCGGTGGGTACCTCTATTTCCACAAAGCCCCGAGTGCGTTGGATTTTCACGAGGAAACCGTCCGAAAGCTTGATAAACTTCACCTGTACGACTGCCTGAGGGCCAATAAGTCCCTTGCAGCCTGGGGGATCGAAGGCAGGGTTCCCTTCCTCGACAAGGAATTCATGGACGTTGCCATGCGAATCAACCCAAAAGACAAAATGATTGACGGGGAGCGGATGGAAAAGTGGGTGGTGCGCAAAGCCTTTGAGGACTATCTGCCCGAATCTGTGACTTGGAGGCAAAAGGAGCAGTTTTCCGACGGTGTGGGCTACACCTGGATAGACACCCTGAAAGCTGTAGTGGAGCAGGAAGTGAGCGATGAGCAACTGGCAAACGCCCAGTTCCGGTTCCCGATCCAAACCCCTGCCACCAAGGAGGAATATTACTACAGGAGTATCTTTGAATCCCATTTCCCCAGCGATGCAGCTGCCCGGTGTGTTCCCCAGGAACCTTCCGTGGCCTGCAGCACCAAAACTGCCCTGGAATGGGATGAGGCCTTCCGGGATATGAACGACCCTTCAGGACGTGCTGTCGCCAGAGTACATGAGGCGGCTTATGTAAAGTGAACGGCAGGGAACATTGGGGTGTTTTTGAACCCCCTGGAGGAGGTATATAAAAAGCGTTGAAGACCCGACGCTTTTTCTGTGTGGTTCCAGGGGGAATTTTCCACAAATTTTGTTGATAACTTAAAAGTGCTGAACCGCCTAAAATTAGTGGCTTTGAGGGGGTTTTTCCTATATTTGTAAGATTGTGAAATTACAGGAAAAACAACCTTAAAAGGAATGAGCGAAGAAGCAAAAAAAAGGGAGTATTCAGCGGATAGTATTCAGGCCCTGGAGGGCATTGAACACGTTCGGATGCGCCCCTCAATGTATATTGGAGATGTAGGGGTTCGCGGTTTGCACCACCTGGTTTATGAAGTGGTGGATAACTCCATCGATGAGGCCATGGGAGGTCATTGCGACCGGATTTCCGTAGTTATTAATGAGGACAATTCCATAACCGTTGAAGACAATGGGCGGGGTATTCCCGTGGGTCTGCACAAAAAGGAGGGTGTATCCGCCCTGGAAGTGGTAATGACCAAGATCGGTGCCGGGGGGAAATTCGACAAGGATTCCTACAAGGTTTCCGGTGGACTGCACGGGGTTGGGGTTTCCGTGGTGAACGCCCTCTCTGACCATCTGAAGGCAACCGTACACAGGGAAGGAAAGATCTGGGAACAGGAATACGAAAGGGGAAGGACCCTTTACCCGGTCAAGAGCACCGGGGATTCCGACAAGAACGGAACGATCGTAACCTTTCATCCGGATTCTCAGATTTTCAAGGACTCTATCGAATACAGCTATGATACCCTGGCCAATCGCATGCGTGAACTGGCCTACCTGAACAAGGGAATCACCATAACGATCACGGACCTCCGTGAGAAAGACAAGGAGGGGAACTTCCGGGGGGAGACCTTCCGTTCGGAAGAAGGCCTCAAGGAGTTTATCCGCTTTCTCGATGGCAACCGGGAACCACTGATTCAGAGTGTGATTTCCATGGAGGGGGAAAAGAATGATATCCCTGTGGAGGTGGCCATGGTATACAACAACTCGTATACCGAGAACCTGCATTCCTATGTGAATAACATCAATACGCATGAAGGAGGGACGCACCTTTCCGGGTTCCGGAGGGGACTGACGACCACCCTTAAGAAATATGCGGATAATTCCGGGATGCTCGATAAGGTGAAGTTCGAAGTAGCCGGGGATGATTTCCGGGAGGGACTCACCGCAATTGTTTCGGTAAAGGTCGCCGAACCCCAGTTTGAAGGGCAGACCAAGACAAAGCTTGGAAACAGGGAAGTCTCTGCGGCCGTAAGCCAGGCAGTGTCCGAAATGCTTACGAACTACCTGGAAGAACATCCGGACGATGCCAAGCTCATCGTCCAGAAGGTGATCCTTGCTGCCCAGGCCCGACACGCTGCTGCCAAAGCCAGGGAGCTGGTGCAGCGGAAAAACCCCATGTCCGGGGGCGGATTGCCCGGGAAGCTGGCCGATTGTTCCGAACAGGACCCCCAGCGCTGCGAGTTGTTCCTCGTTGAGGGAGATTCTGCAGGGGGTACCGCCAAAATGGGCCGGGACCGGAATTTTCAGGCCATTCTGCCTTTGAGGGGTAAGATCCTGAACGTGGAGAAGGCCATGCAGCACAAGGTTTTTGAAAACGAGGAAATAAAGAATATCTACACCGCCCTTGGGGTGACCATCGGGACGGAGGAGGACAGCAAGGCCCTCAACCTCGAAAAGCTGCGATACCACAAAGTCGTCATCATGTGTGATGCCGATGTTGACGGAAGCCATATAGAAACCCTTATCCTGACCTTCTTCTTCCGCTATATGCGGGAACTGGTGGAAAACGGACATGTCTATATCGCCACCCCACCCCTGTACCTGGTCAAAAAGGGCAGCAAAAAGCGCTATGCCTGGAACGATAGGGAACGGGATGAAATCGCAGGGGAATTTGGCAATACCGGAGTTGGCATCCAGCGTTACAAAGGTCTTGGGGAAATGAATGCCGAACAGCTTTGGGAGACCACCATGAACCCTGAGTACAGGACCCTGCGCCAGGTTACTATTGAAAACGCCACCGAATCTGACCGGATCTTTTCCATGCTTATGGGAGATGAAGTTCCGCCCAGACGGGATTTTATCGAGCGCAATGCCGTCTATGCAAATATAGACGCATAGAATTAGCTGTTTCACTAGGAAAACCCCGGCCAGTTGGCCGGGGTTTTTTGTGGTCCTCAATAAAAAAACAGCCGCACAAAATGTACGGCTGTCCTGAAATATGAGGGTACATAAACAGGGATTATTCTCGGTAGGCCAGGATACTGCCCTGCAGGTCTACCAGCACGACTCCTTCCTGACTTTCCTTAATTTTTACTACGTCTTCTACTTTCTTCAAGCCCGGGTAGTGGATGGTGTAAACGCCTCCGTGTTGTTTCCATTGAAAGTCGGTCTGCACCACCAGGTCTTCTCCCTGGTACAGGTGGTACCGGCCCAGATAGGCGTCGTTAAAGATCCATTCTACACGTTCCATGTGCTTTGCACTTGTTTCTTTGGGTGCCTGGGTCTGGCCCCAGATGCCAATAACCGGGTCGTTGTTTTCAGGGACTTCTGAACAACTGCCGAGAGCAGTTAGTACCACAAGGAGCAATAGCGTACGTAAGCGATGCATAAGCAGGTGTTTTTGATTGGGTCTAAAGGGGCAACGGAATGCGGGTTCGCCCTATTGTTATTTTTCGACGTATGACCGCCCAACAGCATGATATATCGATGTATGACTATTTTTTTTAACATTTTCATTACAATCCGGATGCCGGATTCTCTTGCGCTAAAGACCCTGAAAAACCGTGGATTTTAGCGGTATTTTGCCTATTTTTGAGGCTCTTGAAAACCCGACAAAATCTATTTATATGAAAGTTACCATTGTAGGTGCAGGGGCCGTGGGCGCCAGCTGCGCAGAGTACATCGCTATCAAGAATTTTGCATCGGAAGTCGTCCTGCTGGATATCAAGGAGGGCGTCGCCGAAGGAAAGGCGATGGACCTGATGCAGTGCGCCTCCCTGAACGGATTTGATACCCGCATCACCGGTTCAACGAATGACTATTCCAAAACTGCGGGAAGTGATATCGTGGTGATTACTTCCGGGATACCGCGGAAACCCGGAATGACCCGGGAAGAGCTGATCGGCATCAATGCGGGCATTGTGAAGACGGTGGCAGGAAGTCTTCTCGAGCATTCCCCTGAGGCAATTGTCATTGTGGTCAGCAACCCCATGGACACCATGACGTATTTGGTCCATAAAATCACCGGCCTTCCCAGAAACCGCATCATTGGAATGGGCGGGGCCCTTGACAGTGCCCGGTTTAAATACCGCCTGGCAGAGGCCCTGGGGGCTCCGATTTCCGACGTGGATGGCATGGTGATAGGAGGACACAGCGACATAGGCATGGTGCCCCTTACCCGGCATGCTACCCGTAACAGTGTTAAGGTATCTGAATTTCTGTCTGAAGCACGTTTGAACCAGGTAGCTGAGGACACCAAGGTTGGAGGAGCCACCCTCACCAAACTCCTGGGAACCAGTGCCTGGTACGCCCCGGGTGCCGCAGTTTCCGCGCTGGTTCAGGCTATTGCATGCGATCAGAAGAAACTTTTCCCGTGCTCTGCCATGTTGCAGGGGGAGTTTGGTCTGCAGGATCTGTGCATTGGCGTTCCAGCAATACTGGGCCGAAACGGTATTGAGGAGATCGTGACTATCGACCTTAATGAAGCGGAAATAGCCAAAATGAAGGAAAGCGCAGCCGGCGTATCCAAAACCAACGGGTTGCTGGAGCTCTGACCTGCTCTTACACGCACAAGTGCAAAAGGCATCCCTAACGGGGTGCCTTTTCCTTTGCATAATTCCGGTTGGAAGGGCCTGCATCCTGCGGGATGAGCAGGGTTACAATTCCCGTTATTTTATTGGCAGTTCCTAGTGGAAATGATATATTTGCACGCTGTTTACACAAACCAACGAAAATTCAGTTAACATCATAACTCATGCAGAATAAAGGACTTATAAGGCTGTTCGCCCTGTTGTTTGGTCTGGTCAGTATCTATCAGCTCTCCTATACCTTCATCGCTTCCAAGATTGAATCGGATGCGGAGGCCTATGCCGCAGCGGCCATTTCCTCCGATGAAGAGGACTATGTGTCCCAACGGGAGCAGCTCGAAGCCAGCTATCTGGACTCCGTTGCCAAGAATCCGATTTTGGGATTTACCAGTTATGAGGATGCCAAGAAAAAGGAGCTGAACAAGGGGCTTGACCTTAAGGGAGGGATCAACGTAACCCTTCAAATCTCAGTCAAGGATATCCTGAAAGGCCTGGCCAATTATTCCAAGAACCCTGTCTTCAATAAGGCGTTGTCAGATGCGGATACCGCTTCCAAGAACAGCGATGAGACCTATCTGGAGCTGTTTTTTGACGCTTTTGACCAGATCAAGGGGGATACCAAACTCGCTTCCCCGGATATCTTTGCCAATAAGGGCCTGAGCGATGAGGTCAATTTCGAGATGAGCGATGAGGAAGTCAAAGGGGTAATCCGCCGGAAGGTGGATGAATCGGTGATTTCTGCTTTTGAAGTACTTCGCGAGCGTATCGACGGGTTTGGGGTTACTCAGCCGAA
Organism: uncultured Flavobacteriaceae bacterium; assembly: GCA_965365265.1. GTDB lineage: Bacteria > Bacteroidota > Bacteroidia > Flavobacteriales > Flavobacteriaceae > Robiginitalea. Next base: position 3,416 of record CBDUBB010000045.1, on the reverse strand, counting down.
TATACAGCGGGAAGGAAATTCAGGTCGTATCCTGGTGGAACTCCCGGGCGCCCGAGATATAGCCCGGGCACAGGATCTGTTATCCAGTACTGCCCAACTCGAATTCTGGGAAACCTACGAACCCGGCAATCAAAGCCTGTTGAACTTCTTTATCCAGGCCAATGAAGAACTAAAATCCATCGTGGAGCAGGAGCAGGAGGCCCCGGTAAAGGAGGAATCTGAAATCGACTCCCTGTTATCGGATGTGGCCCAGGATTCTCTGGATCTCGCCACTGAACGCAATCCGCTCTTCGAGAAGTTACAGCTCAGCGGTCCTGGCTATGCCGTTGGACTTGCAGCGATTAAAGATACAGCAGAGATTGGCAGCTGGCTGCGTCTGCCCCGTATCCGCAGGTTACTGCCTACGGAAGTGCAATTCACCAAGTTCCTTTGGGAGCGCCCTGCCGAGGGATCTGAAGTAGCTGCCCTGTATGCCCTTAAATCAAACAGGGACGGGATTCCGCGTATGAGCGGGGATGTGGTAAGCGATGCAAGGGACCAGTTTGACCAGTTCAACCGCCCTGCTGTGGGAATGGACATGAACGTAAGGGGAGCCCGCGAATGGCAGGAACTCACCAATGAGGCAAACCTGAACAACACCGGGATCGCCATTGTGCTCGACAACCGGGTTTATACGGCTCCAGGGGTATCCACAAAGGGTGGTATTGCCGGAGGTAGTTCAGAGATTACGGGGACCTTTACCGTAACGGAAACCAAGGATATCGCAAACGTACTTCGGGCGGGAAAACTCCCTGCTTCCGCCGAGATCATCGACTCTTTTGTGGTAGGACCTTCCCTGGGACAGGAAGCCATCGATAGTGGGTTTATGTCCTTTGTCATCGCCATGGTCTTTGTCCTGATATGGATGATCTTCTACTATGGCCGTGCCGGGTGGTTCTCCGACGTTGCCCTGGTGTTCAACATCCTTTTGATTTTCGGAGTGCTGGCCAGTCTGGGAGCCGTACTGACCCTGCCCGGGATTGCCGGTATTGTTTTGACCATCGGGATGTCGGTGGACGCGAACGTACTGATCTTCGAACGAATCCGGGAAGAACTGAAGAAGGGGAAAGGGATGACCCAGGCCGTTTCGGATGGTTTTGACAACGCCCTGTCCTCCATTCTTGATGCCAACATAACCACAGGTCTGACGGCCCTGATCCTCCTGGTTTTCGGGACCGGGCCCATCAAAGGATTTGCCACGACCCTTATAATCGGTATCCTCACATCCCTGTTCACGGCCATCTTTGTGACCAGGTTGCTGATCGACTGGTACCTTTCCAAACGGGGCCGGAAACTGGATTTTTCCACCGGGATTACCAAGAACCTGTTCCAGAATATGAACATTGATTTCCTCCGGAAACGCAAGGTGGCCTATGTGGTCTCCGGGCTGGCCCTCATTGCCGGGTTGTCCTTTCTCTTTACCCGCGGCCTGGATCAGGGGGTGGATTTTGTAGGAGGACGCAATTACCAGATCCGTTTTGTGGATCCGGTGAGCCCTGCTGAGATCACCGGGGAACTCACAGCAACCCTTGGAAGCGCAAGTGCCAAGACATTCGGGGATGCCAACCAGATCATGGTGACCACTAAATACAAAGTGGATGCACAGGGAACAGAGGTGGATAACGAGATCCTCGAGATCCTCTTCACCTCCCTGCAGAAATACCTGCCGGATGGTACCACCTATGAGGATTTCATCCCGGGAGGCACCAATGACGACATAGGGGTACTCAAATACAGAAAAGTAGGCCCCACCATTGCTGACGATATCAAAAAGAATGCAGTCTGGGCCGTGATCGGTTCGCTTGCAGTGGTCTTCCTTTACATCCTGTTGCGGTTCCGCAGATGGCAATTCTCCCTCGGTGCGGTGGCAGCTGTCTTTCACGATGTGCTGGTTGTCCTTGGGGTTTTCTCAGCTACCAGCGCCCTTATGCCCTTCAGCATGGAGATCGATCAGGCTTTTATTGCGGCCATCCTTACCGTTATCGGGTACTCCCTCAACGATACGGTGGTCGTCTTTGACCGGATTCGGGAGATCATCAATGAAAAAGGATGGAAGGGTGGCGAAAATGTGAACCTGGCCCTGAACAGTACGCTTAGCCGGACCCTGAATACCTCCCTTACGACCCTGGTGGTACTCCTCTCCATTTTCATCTTTGGAGGTGAAACCCTGAGAGGATTTATGTTCGCTATGATTGTTGGGGTTATCGTGGGTACTTATTCGTCCCTGTTCATCGCGACCCCTGTTATGTTCGATACCTTATCCAGAAAACTGGCCAAAGGGAAGAAGGACTAAAAAAAACTGATGTGTATGAGACCGCTGTCCGATGGGCAGCGGTTTTTTTATGCGCTGGGTTCAGGTCCGCGTGCCTGGGCTGAGGAACCGTTTTCTCCCGGGGTCAGTTCCAAAATATAGTCTGCCTTCAAACCGGGTTCTTCCCGGTGGGAAACAAAGATAATGGCCGTCCTGCTTTCATGTGCCATTTTCCGGACCAGGGAAACCAGCAGGTGGGCTGAGGCCCCGTCCAGCCCTGCAGTAGGCTCATCGAGGATCAGCAGGGGAGGGTGTTTGATCATCGCCCTGGCGCACATCAACAGGCGTTTCTGACCCTCGGTAAGCTCCTGGAAAGCCAACTCAGCCAGCTCTTCCATCCCGAGCAAATGCAACCACGCCCTGGCCAGCTGTTCCTGGCGATCTGTAGGCCGGACGTACAATCCTATGGAATCAGTTAGCCCGGAAATAAGCATGTGCACGGTTTTGTGGTGCCCCCGAAAACGATCGGTCATGGCAGGGGTGAAATACCCGATACGCTCCTTGATGTCCCAAATGCTTTCCCCGCTCCCACGCCGGTTGCCAAAAAGGTAGACCGGCTGTCCGTATACCTTGGGGTTGTCCCCGGTGATCATGGTGATCATGCTTGTTTTTCCACTCCCGTTGGGCCCCCTGAGTTCCCAGAATTCTCCCCGTTTGACGCGCCACACTACCCTGTGCAGGATGGGACGTCCTTCATAGGAGAGGTCCACTTCCCTGAAATCTACAAGGGTTTCGGAAGTATTATCTTCTGTGTCCGGGGCAGGAGGGAGGGGTTTTGAGAATGGCTGAGGGATTTTTTCCCGGGGGACTTCAGGTGTGAATTTTGGAAACCCTTCCAAAATATTCCCCGACAGGTTTGCCGTGTTTTTGACCAGTGGTAACAAGTCTTCCTGCCGGCTGAGGAACTGGATCAGGATCACCTGTTGCCCGAGTCGGACCAGCTCTTTTCTCAAATCCTTCTGGTACTGCCGGTCCAGATTGTCAAAGGGGTTGTCCAGGATCAGAAATTCGGGCAGGTTTCCAAAAAGGGAATCAAGGAGGGCCCTTTTGCGTTCCCCGCTGGAGT
>CBDUBB010000044.1:0-10819 GCA_965365265.1 uncultured Flavobacteriaceae bacterium | reverse complement strand
GATTTTCTCCCGCCTCAAAAAGGTATCAAGGCTGTCAGCGATATCAAAACACCTGCTGAACTTCGATGATTTATTCCCAAATCTGGATTCATCCTTGTGGGAATTGCACTCAAATCCAGAGAGGTGCACCTCCTCGAAATGACTATTTATGGCTTTGCATTGTTCGTAGAGGCCGGAGATTGTCTCATCACCCCCGGGGATGACGGAATGCAACATTAGGAACCCCCTCAAATAGTTTTCGATGGCTGCATGAGAATTACTGCAAACCAGGGCGGTAACCACATCTTCTTCCGGCCTGCATAACTCGGTATTGGCTTCCCTTAACTTCTGGTAACCTTCATTAAACAATTCAACGGCTTTTTCTTTCATGAGTGACAAATATTTAGGGTTCACGCGCGTGGACTCATACCACCCGCCCGGCCTGAAATCCTTGGATTCAGCCTACATATTCCTGTAAAGTTCCAGGCGTTCCCAATGCGTATCGACTTCCTCCTGAGCCTGTTTTAGCAATTTTTCGCCCAGTTGGGCATCTTCCTTGACAACCCGTTTAAACCGGGTTTCATTGTACATGAATTCTTCAACAGGTGAAGAGGGTGCCTTGGAATCCAGCTTGAATTTTTTGCCCTTGGGCTTGGCAGGATCGAACCTGAATAGCGGCCAGTAACCGGTCTCCACAGCCTTCTCCTGCTGCAGTGCCCCGTCTTTCAGGTCATATCCGTGTTCCCCGCAATGTGAATAAGCCACAATCAGGGAAGGACCCGGATAGGCAGCTGCCTCTTCGATGGCTTTCAGGGTCTGCAGGTCCTTGGCCCCCATGGCAACCTGAGCTACATAGACATTTTCATAGGAGATTGCCTGCAAGGCAAGACTCTTTTTGCTGGTCCGTTTTCCGGAGACTGAGAATTTAGCACTGGCGCCCAAAGGGGTGGCTTTTGAGGTCTGTCCGCCCGTATTGGAATAGACTTCGGTATCCAGGACCATGACGTTGATGTCCTCCCCGGAGGCAAGTACGTGGTCGAGTCCACCGTAACCGATGTCATAGGCCCATCCGTCACCTCCGACGATCCATACGGCCTTTTTGCGAAGGTATTCTGTTAACCTGCTCAATTTTTTGGCGTCCGGATCTTCCATGGATTCCAGGATTTTTCCAAGTTTTTCCAAATCTTCGAACTTCTTGCTGCGCTCGAGTTCCGTGCTTTCGGGATTGTTCAGAATCGCCTCGGCCAGTTCCTCTCCTACCTCAGATTTCAAAGAGGCAAGCAAATTAGAGGCGATCTCCTGTTTCTTGTTCAGGGCGAGTTTCATACCGAAACCAAACTCGGCATTATCCTCGAAGAGGGAGTTGGCCCATGCCGGCCCCCTGCCATCCTTATTGGTCTTGTATGGGGTGGTGGGCAGGTTGCCTCCGTAAATGGAGGAGCAGCCCGTGGCATTTGCGATCATGATGCTATCCCCGTAGAGCTGGGTCAGCATTTTGATGTAGGGTGTTTCCCCACAGCCTGAACAGGCGCCTGAGAATTCAAACAGAGGCTCCAGGAACTGGGAACCCTTCACATTGGTAATCTGCAGGGCTGTCCGGTCGTAATCAGGCAATTCAATAAAGTAGTCCCAATTCTTATCCTGTTCGGTATCCACATCGAGCTTCCGCCTCATGTTGATGGCCTTGAAGTTCTCAATTTCCTTGCTCTCGGCAGGGCAGACAGCGACGCAGAGGTCACATCCCGTACAGTCCTCAGGGGAGACCTGTAAGATATATGATTCCACCTCCCGGTCAAAAGGCCTTCCCTTAGCCGGAACGGCTTTCAGAGAGGACGGTGCATCTTTGAGGATATCATTGGGGACTACCTTGGCCCGAATGGCTGCGTGCGGGCATATGGCCACACATTTGTTGCATTGGGTACACAGGTTTTCATCATCCCAAATGGGGATGAAATCGGCGATGCCCCTTTTTTCGAATTGGGTGGTACCGGTAGGAAAGGTGCCGTCTACCGGGAATGCGCTTACCGGGAGATCATCCCCTTTTCCTGCCAGGATTTTCCCAAGGACTTCCTTTACAAAGGGATCCTGGGCACCTGTCATCATCGGTTTCAATTCCCTGTCATTCGTAATCCTGTCCGGGTAATCCACCTTCTGAAGATTTTCGAGGGAGGCATCCACCGCATCGAAGTTCATCTTCACAATCTTATCTCCTTTGTGGGAGTAGGATTTTACGATGGCATTCTTGATTCTTTCAATGGCCTCATCTTTGGGGAGGATTCCCGAAATGGCAAAGAAACACGTCTGAAGGACGGTGTTGGTGCGTTTGCCCAAATTGGCCTCCTGGGCAACCCGGGTTGCGTCAACCACATAGAAATTCAGTTGATTCTCCACAATTTCCTCCTGCATTTTCCGGGGCAGTTTGTCCCAGACCTCGGTGCTGGAGTACGGAGCGTTCAATAGAAACGTCCCGCCTTTTTTTATTTTTTCAAGGATGTCAAACTTCTCGATGAAATTGAACTGGTGACATGCGATGAAATCCGCCTTGTGAATCAGATAGGAAGAATAAATGGGTTCTGGCCCGAAGCGCAGGTGTGATACTGTTTGGACCCCTGCCTTCTTGGAATCGTAGACAAAATACCCCTGGACATAATTATCCGTGGTTTCCCCGATGATTTTGATGGAGTTCTTGTTGGCTCCCACCGTACCATCTGATCCGAGCCCATAGAACATGCAGTTAAAGGTGTTTTTTACGGTTTGCAGCCGCTCTCCGACCTCCAGGCTCTTATGGGAAACATCATCGTTGATGCCCACGGTGAAGTGGTTAATGGGTTCTGGTTTGTCCAGTTCGTCAAATACAGCCTTGACCATAGCGGGGTCAAACTCCTTGCTGGACAGGCCGTACCGACCTCCCAGGATGTGAGGCATCTCCCGCTTACTTTCATTAAAGGCAGTGACCCCGTCCAAATACAGGGGTTCACCCGTGCTTCCTGGTTCTTTGGTCCGGTCCAGGACAGCCACTTTTTTAACCGTTTCCGGAAGCGAATCGATAAAATGAGCGATGGAGAATGGCCTGAACAATCGAACGATGACTGCCCCCACCTTTTCTCCATTTTTGACCATGGTATCCACAGCTTCGATAACCGGACCCTGCCCTGACCCCATGATGACGACCACTTTCTCTGCCTCCGGATGTCCTATATAGTAGAACAGGCTGTATCTGCGGCCCGTATGCCCATAGAACTCATCCATGGTGTCCTGAACGATATCGGGAACCTTTTCATAGTAGGTGTTCGCTGCTTCCCTGGCCTGGAAGAATACATCGGGGTTTTGAGAGGTTCCGCGAATTACGGGATGGTCCGGATCAAGGGACCGTTTTTTGTGTTCCATGATGGCCTCTTCGGGCATCATGGTCCTGATAATATCGTCCGGAATAGCATCGATCTTGGAAATCTCATGGGAAGTCCGGAATCCGTCGAAGATATTCAGGAAGGGCACCCTTGATTTCAGAGTGGCCACCTGGGCTATCAGGGCAAAATCCATGGCTTCCTGTACAGAGCCCCCGAATAGCATGGAAAAACCTGTTTGACGCGCTGCCATCACGTCTGAGTGGTCTCCGAAAATGGAAAGGGCGTGTGTGGCAACCGTCCTCGCGGCAATGTGAATAACACCGGGAAGCAATTCCCCTGCGATTTTATACATATTGGGGATCATCAGTAACAGCCCCTGTGATGCCGTGAAGGTAGTGGTGAGGGCACCACCCTGAAGGGATCCGTGAACTGCTCCAGCTGCCCCCCCCTCACTTTGCATTTCTACTATTTTAGGCACATTTCCCCAAATATTCGTCTGGCCTTTGGAACTGAAAACATCTACATGTTCCCCCATTGGTGAAGCAGGAGTAATCGGGTAAATGGCGCAAACTTCATTGGTTTTATGAGCGATTCTTGCAACGGCTTCATTCGCATCGCAGATGAGTTTAGGGAAATCTTTTTTCATGATGGAAAGGTTGTTAACATTCGAATAGACCGGGGAACCTGACAAAAGTTTGGATTCATGTGCCCCAAATCGCTACAGCATTTCTGTTTTGTATAAAAGTAAGGTTCGTAAAACACTCATAACATGACATATATCAGTGTTCAGGCCTCCCCCGGTACGATTGGTGTACTAGGAGGCTGGTCGGAGTATTCCGACGCTTTAAAAGGCTGGTGATGTAATTATTCCAGTGGGTTCTGCAAACGAAATTATTCCCCGTGCAGCCAGGCTTTTTTAGCCAAAAGCTGATCTTCGGTTTCCACGTGATCCGTATCGGGCACGCAACAATCCACCGGACAAACGGAAGCACACTGGGGTTCATCGTGGAATCCCTTGCACTCAGTACACTTATCGGGGACGATATAGTAGAATTCGTCGGAAATGGGTTCGTTTTCAGCATCGGCATCCACTTCATTTCCCGTAGTCGGAACAGTTACGCTCCCGCTCAGGGCTGTTTCATCGGAATACGTCCACTCCTCACCCGGTTCATAGATTGCATTGTTGGGACATTCTGAAATACAGGCGTCGCAGTTTATGCATTCGTCGGTAATAATGATAGCCATGGTATCTGATTTTAGATGTTAAAATCAAAAGTAAGGTGACCACCCGGCTCTTTTAATGATAAAAATCAGGATTCGTTGGAAGGAGTAAAAGTATATTTATGCCGAGCGCAAGGAGAAGGTTTAAATTTTTAAAGAGTTTTGCTGATGATGGATTTATATAATAGCGAACAGGATATCAAGACCCTTGAGGCTGTGGTCGTAAGGTTTGTCGGGGATTCCGGGGACGGTATGCAGTTAACCGGAACACAGTTTACAGACACCTCTGCCATGTTCGGCAATGATGTGGCCACGTTTCCCAATTACCCTTCGGAAATTCGGGCTCCTCAGGGAAGCTTGTACGGAGTATCCGGGTATCAGGTGCATATCGGCAGTATTGAGGTGAGCACACCCGGAGATAATGTGGACTTGTTGGTGGCGATGAACCCTGCGGGGCTGAAGACCAATCTATATGCCGTCAAACCCGGGCATACCTTAATCGTAGACACAGATTCCTTTACGAAGAAAAACCCTGAAAAGGCCGAGTACGACTCCAACCCGCTGGAGGATGGTTCCCTGGAGAATTACAGGGTCATCGAAGTGCCCATGACCTCCCTGACCAAGGAAGCCCTGAAAGATGTGGAGGGACTGGACAACAAGGCCATCACCCGCAGCAAGAATATGTTTGCCCTGGGAATGGTGTACTGGATGTACCACCGCTCTCCGGAGTACACCATCGAGTTCTTCAATAAAAAATTCAAAAAGCATCCGCATATCATAGAAGCCAATACCAGGGTGCTGAACGCCGGCTATTATTATTCCGAAACGCTGGAGCTCATACCGAACTCATATACCATTGCCCCGGCGAAAATGCCTCCCGGGACCTACAGGGTCATCATGGGAAATACGGCAACCGCCTGGGGTTTCTTGGCAGCGGCTGAAAAGTCGGGACTCGAATTGTTCCTGGGCTCCTATCCCATTACCCCGGCCTGGGATATCCTGCACGAACTGGTTAAACACAAACACTTCGGGGTGAAGCCCCTTCAGGCTGAAGATGAAATTGCAGGAGTCACCTCCGCCATAGGGGCATCGTTTGCCGGGAACCTGGCCATCACCACTACTTCAGGCCCCGGACTGGCCCTTAAAGGCGAAGCCCTTGGCCTGGCGATGATGGTGGAACTGCCGCTGGTGGTGGTAGATGTACAGCGGGGTGGCCCATCCACGGGATTGCCGACAAAAACGGAACAATCGGACCTTTTGCAGGCCATGTATGGCAGAAATGGCGAGAGCCCGGTAATTGTAATCGCGGCAAGTACACCGGCCAATTGTTTTGACTATGCCTTTGAAGCGGCCAGGCTCACCCTGGAGCATATGACCCCGGTGATTCTTCTAACCGACGGTTACATCGCTAATGGTTCTGCCCCCTGGAAGATTCAATCGGTGGATGAGTTGCCGGAGATCCGGAACCACATTGTAAGGGAAACCGGGGAGAACTGGCAGCCCTACGACAGGGATAAAGAAACTCTGGCCCGGAAGTGGGCGATTCCCGGAACGCCCGGGATGGAGCACCGGATCGGGGGCCTTGAAAAGGATGCAGATACAGGAAACGTTTCTTACGTCCCTGAAAACCACGAGTATATGACCAAGATCCGGGCAGAGAAAATAAAACGGGTACAGAATAACATCCCCGATATTGTCCCCGAATTTGCGGACGAGGGAGACCTTTTGGTCATAGGATGGGGCGGAACCTATGGTGCGCTGCATACGGCTGTAAAACAATTGAATGCAGAAGGATTCTCCAACATCGGTTTTGCGCATTTCAATTACATAAACCCCCTGCCCAAGAATACAGAGCAACTTCTCCGCAGGTTCAAAAAAATCATCGTTTGTGAATTGAACAGCGGACAGTTTGCGAAGGTTCTAAAAATCAATTTCGGAGGAACTACGTTTTTGCAATACAACAAAATACAGGGCTTACCCTTTGGAAATGATGAGCTCGTACAGAAATTCAAAACTCATTTGTCATAGCCATGGAAACGACGGTAAAGAAATACACATTCAGGGATTTTGCAAGCGATCAGGAGGTGCGATGGTGCCCGGGATGCGATGATTATGTCATTCTTCGGGCCGTGCAAAAGGCTTTGCCTGAAATGGGCGTAAACAAGGAGGACGTGGTGTTCATTTCAGGGATCGGGTGTTCCTCCCGCTTTCCCTATTATATGGACACCTATGGAATGCACGGCATCCACGGAAGGGCCCCCGCCATCGCTTCAGGGGTCAAATTGGCCAATCCGGATCTCAGTGTCTGGGTAATTACCGGGGATGGCGACAGCATGGCGATAGGGGGGAATCACTTCATTCACGTGCTCCGTCGAAACATCAATTTGAACATGATCCTGTTTAATAACAAGATCTACGGCCTGACCAAAGGGCAGTTTTCACCCACTTCCTCTGTGGGGCAAAAGACGAAATCCTCTCCTTATGGCAATACCCAACCCCCATTTCTGGCAGGGGAACTGGCCATTGGTGCCCAGGCCCGATTTTATGCCAGGGTTGCGGGGAATACGCCTAAGGAACTCACCGAGATCTTTATTGAAGCCGAAAAATTCAACGGCACTTCCCTGATCGAGGTCCTGCAAAACTGCGTTATCTTCAACAACGGCTGTTTTACGGAATTCACCGACAAGAATGTCAGGGAGGACAAGCAGCTGCATGTGGAGCACGGCCAGCCGATGATATTCGGAAAAAACAGGGATAAAGGACTCATCCTGAAGGGCCTCAAACTCGAGGTGGTTACCATTGGTGAGAATGGGGTTACCGAGGAAGATATTCTGGTTCACGATGCCCACGAGCAGGACCCAACCCTCCACCAAATGCTGGTACGGCTTCAATACCCGCTGGTTACCGGCCTTATCAGGAGCTATGAGGATGTCACCCTGGAGCAGCGGGAAGACACGCTCACCGAACAGGTAAAGGCCAACTCCGATTTCGTCAGGACGGACGACCTCTTCTTCTCAGGTGAGACTTATACGGTAGAATAAGCTAAAGCGAAATGGGCCGGCAGTAGGTTTTATACCAACCCGGCAAAACCCAGAAAGGCCAGTGAAAGGAGCCCGGCTACCAGCAAATTGATGGGCACTCCCTTCATTCCCTCGGGGATGTCCGCCAGTTCCAGGAACTCCCGGATACTTGCAAAGACAATCAGTGCCAGGGCAAACCCTGCCGAACTGGAAACAGCAAAGAACACCGCCTTCAGCAGATTTCCGTCCTCCAGGCCAAGGGCCAGGATGGCGACCCCCAGCACGGCGCAGTTGGTCGTGATCAGGGGAAGGAATACCCCCAGGGCCTGATACAGGGGCGGGCTAACCTTTTTCAACATGATCTCCACCATCTGTACCAGGGCAGCTATGACCAGGATGAACGTAATAGTCCGCAGATAGTCCAGGCCCATTGGCACCAGTACATATTGATGCAGCAAATAGGTCACAGTGGTGGCAATGGTCATGACAAACAGGACAGCCCCGGACATGCCAACTGAAGTGGAAACCTTGTTGGAAACCCCAAGGAAAGGGCAAATTCCCAGGAACTGGGACAGGACAATATTGTTTACGAAAACGGCGCCTATTAGAATGATCAAATATTCCATGCTATGCCAGTTTATGGGTTAACCTGTTAAATACTATGGCCAGATAAGCCAGGGCGATAAAGGCCCCGGGGGGCAAAATGAAAAGGATGAGGGTGTTGGCATCTTCTGAGACAAAACGGAACTCAAAAATGCTGCCGTTCCCCAGGATTTCACGTGTGGCCCCCAGTACCGTAAGCGCAATGACAAAACCCATGCCCATACCCAGGGCATCGACAACCGATGAGGTCAGGTTGTTTTTGGAAGCAAAGGCTTCGGCCCTTCCCAGTATCAGGCAGTTCACCACAATGAGGGGGATAAAAATCCCCAGCTGCTCGTACAAAAAGGGGATGTAGGCCTCCAGGACCATCTCCACCACGGTCACAAAGGAGGCGATGATCACGATGAAAGCAGGGATACGCACCTTGCTTGGGACCTGAGATTTGATCAGGGATACCACAATATTAGACATCAAGAGCACAAACAGGGTGGCTACCCCCATCCCGAGCCCATTGAAGGCCGAGGAGGTGACTCCCAGGGTGGGGCACATCCCCAGGAGCATCACGAATACCGGGTTCTCCTTGATGATGCCCTTCAGGAAATTCTGTTTCTGATCCAGTGTTTCGGCCATGGTCTTTACTTGTCGGGTTCTGTAATGTTGTCTTTTTGGGCCATGAAGGCCTCATAGGCTTCCCGGGTGGCTTCGCCAAAGGCCCGCGAGCTGATGGTGGCCCCGGCCAGGGCATCTACCTCGCCCCCGTCTTTTTCAACTTTCAGGTCGAAGGCCGATGGGTCTTTGCCCCGGAATTGCTGAAGGAACTTTTCGCCTTTCATCTTTGTGCCCAGCCCGGGTGTTTCCTTTTGCTCCAGGACCGCAATGTTGTTAATGGTCCCATCGGGAAGAAAACCGACCATCAGTTTCACCAAACCGCTGTATCCCTTTTCGGAGGCCCCTGTTACCGCTGCTCCGACAAACTTGTTGTCCTTATAGGCAGGATAGATCTCTATGCTGTCCCGGGTGGATTCGGATTTGACCTGAATCATTGCGGCAATGGGGTCGTTGTCAAAGGACGGAAGCACGGCCTTCAGGGCTTCCACCTTTTTGGCCAGGCGGGCTTGCGCCTTGGGTTCCAGGGTAAGGTCATTCACATAGCCCAGGGACAGGCCTGCCACCAGGGTGATGATAAAAAGGACCACTACCATATTGACCAGGGTTGATTCCTTCTTTTTCATGATCATATGATTTTGGCTTTGATTCTCGATCCAAACCTTCGCGGCTTGAAGTAGCTATTGATAAGGGGGACGAAGGCATTCATGATCAAAATGGCAAAGGAGATCCCCTCGGGGTAGGACCCGAACAGCCGTATTACCACCGTAATCACCCCTATACCCAGGGCAAAGATGACCATCCCTTTTTTGGTTACCGGGCTGGTCACCAGGTCCGTGGCCATGTAAAAAGCCCCCAGAATGGCTCCACCCGACAATACGTGTATGAGCGGGTTGGCGTAATGCTCCGGGTCTATCCACCAGAAAACACCCGTCATCAAGGCAATGGTAGCCAGTACGGTTACCGGAATGTGCCAGGATATCACCTTGCGTGCTATGAGGAACACCCCGCCCAGGATCAGGGCCAGGGCTGACATTTCGCCTATGGACCCCGAAGTGATCCCCAGAAACATTTCCTGAACCGATGGTATGCTGGTGCTGATGGCGGTCATGGTTTCCCCGAATTGCACCCCTTCTTTTATAAGCCCCAGGGTAGTCGCGCCCGTTACCGCGTCCATAACTGAGGAATTGTTTTCCACGGCCGTCGGCCAAAGGGTCATCTGAACAGGGAAGGAAACCAGGAGGAATACCCGCCCGACCAGGGCCGGATTGAAGATATTGTACCCGATCCCCCCGAAGGACAGCTTGGCCACCCCTATGGCAACCAGGCTCCCGATAACCACCATCCATACCGGGATCCCGGCAGGCAGGTTGAAGGCCAGCAGGATCCCTGTGATCAGGGCGGAGCCATCACCTATGGTGACCTCGGTTTTCATCAGATACCTTTGAATGAGATACTCAAACAAAAGGCAGGAGATCACCGCAGCTGCAGTAACGATCAGGGCATTGAAGCCAAAGACATACAGGGATACCAAGAATGCAGGGATCAATGCGATAACCACATCGTACATCAGATTTTTGGAGGTTCGGTCCGAATGTACGTGAGGAGAGGCGGAAACAATGATAGGCTGGTCGCTCATAGCTACCCTTTATTCGATTCGAGTTGTTTTGAAATAGTTTTTCCAAATCGTATGTAGTCCAGGAGCGGACGGTGTGAGGGACACACATAACTGCAGGAGCCGCATTCAATACAGGTCATGATATCTTCCTGGGCGGCTTTTTCGTACATGCCCTTTTCGGAGAGGTTCATCAGCAGATGGGGTTCAAGGCCCATGGGGCAGACATCCACACATTCCCCGCACCGGATGCAGTTTTTAGGGGTCCCCCTGCTGGCTTCATCCTCTGAAATCACCAGGATGCCTGAAGTACCCTTTGTAACAGGCACATCCGTGCTCTTCAGGGCCTTGCCCATCATAGGGCCTCCGCTCACAATTTTCCGGGTATCCTCCGGCATGTTTATACGACATTGCCCACGTGTTTTTGA
>CBDUBB010000043.1:0-11215 GCA_965365265.1 uncultured Flavobacteriaceae bacterium | reverse complement strand
GGTGGATATCGGTTCTGACCGCCGCTCTCTGTACCACGTTCTCATCAGCAATATCAAAAATGGTAACCTGGAGGACGTATATGTGGATTCCTATTTCACGGAAAAGCGGAAGTTCGAGGACCTGAAAGCCACCCTTCAGAAGGTGGATACCACGGACCTCGGGTACGAACAGGTCAACGCAGGTGAGGCAGTTTCTCCGGAGTACATCAACAGGAGGAACATCACTGCTGCGGACATTGTAGAGTACCGCATCAAGGGGATCTGGTATTTTGACAAACGACAGGGGGAACTCAAGTATCGCCTGTTGGGAATTGCCCCCGTGGCACCGGACGTCAACTTCGTCGACGATGAAAGTATGGCTGCGGAAGATGCCCTGGTACCACTGTTCTGGGTCTGGTACCCGAGCGCGCGGCAAACCCTGCACGATGCAAAGGTTTTCAACTCCAACAATTCGGCCATGCCGATTTCGTTTGACATGCTGTTGAACGCAAGGCGATTCAACGCCGTGATCTATAAGGAGGACAACGTCCATGGGGACCGCGAAATCCGGGATTACATTGCCGACAACGCCCTTTTCCAGTTGCTGGAATCACATCGGATCAAGGAAACGATCCGCGATCGCGAACAAGATATGTGGGCTTACTAAGTCCTTTCCAATTCATACGACTGACAGCCCCGACCAAAGTGTCGGGGCTGTTTTTTTAGTACCCGTATCTGGCGGATCCTCCCTACCTTTGCCACATGCGGGATTATATCATCGTCGGATCGGGACTGGCCGGTATTGCTATGGCTGAAACCCTCTCGGGGCATGGGCATTCGGTGATGGTTTTCGACAACCATTCCCAGAAGGCTTCCATGGTGGCCGGCGGTCTTTACAACCCTGTGGTGCTCAAACGCCTGAACCTGTCCTGGGAAGGATCCCGGCTGATGGCCTTCTCCATTCCCTTCTATCAGGCCCTCGAGGCAAAGCTGGGGGTGGGAATCGACGAAAAGCTCCGCGTCATGCGCCTGTTGGCTACCGTCCAGGAACAGAATGACTGGTTCCATGCCGCAGACCAGCCGGGTCTTTCTGAATTTTTAGTTCCACGGATAGAGGATAACACCAACTCATGCCTGAAAGCACCTTTTGGTCTTGGAGAGGTCCGGCATACGGGAAGGATCCACACTTCCAGGCTCCTTAAGGCCTACCGGGAATCGTTGGCAGCTGCGGGCAGGCTCAGGGAGGAACCTTTTCAATACAAAAGCCTCAAAGTTAAAACGGAAGGGGTCAGCTACCAGGGCCTGAACGCCCGGGCAGTGATTTTCTGCGAGGGTTTTGGCCTACAGCAAAACCCCTATTTCAGGTACCTTCCCCTGAACGGCACCAAGGGGGAGTTGTTGCGTATTCACGCCCCTGATCTGAAAGAAACCCGGGTGATCAAATCCGGTGTGTTTTTAATCCCTCTAGGGGAGGACCGTTACCTGGTCGGGGCTACCTATTCCTGGAAAGACAAAAGCCCAGGGCCCACGGAGGCAGCCCGGGAAGAGCTGCTCTCCAGGCTTCGGAAATTCCTAAGCTGTGATTTCGAAGTGGAAGGCCAGCAGGCCGGAATCCGCCCCACGGTGCCGGATCGGCGGCCCCTGGTTGGAGGACACCCGCGCCTGCCCAATCTTTATGTGATGAATGGCCTGGGTTCCCGTGGAGTACTTATAGCCCCCTATGCCGCCCACTGCCTCTACCGGTATATGGAAGGGGAAATACCCCTCCCGGAAGCCATGGATTGCGGGCGTTTCAGCAAGCGCTATGAAAAAGCAGGGGGGCACCCCTGAGGTATTCCCCAGAATTTTCGGAATTTTGCGGGCGGGTTCCCCGGAAGGGCCCCTGTTTTGAGATCCATGCTAAACGTACACGACTTATCGGTTTCATTTGGTGGAGAAATCCTCTTTGAGGGGATTTCCTTTCGGTTGAATCCCGGGGACCGGGTGGGACTTATTGGGAAGAACGGGGCAGGGAAATCCACGTTGCTCAAATTGCTTGCCGGGGAAATGCGGCCTGACGGTGGAACGCTGGCCATGGAAAAGGGAATTTCCATCGGCTACCTGAAACAGGACCTGGAATTCGAACATGGGAATACGGTGCTGGAGGAAGCCTACCAGGCCTTTGAGGAAATCCGCACCCTGGAAGGGGAGTTGGAACGAATCAACACTGAACTCGCCGAGCGGCAGGATTACGAGAGCGAGGCCTACCACGACCTCATGGTATCTCTTAGCGACCTGACCCACCGGTATGAACTGATCGGAGGATATAACTATCAGGGGACGACTGAAAAGATACTCCTGGGACTGGGATTTCAAAGGGAGGATTTCGAAAAACAAACCGATACCTTCTCGGGGGGTTGGCGCATGCGAATTGAGCTGGCCAAACTCCTGCTGCAGGACAACGACCTCCTGTTGCTGGATGAACCCACCAACCACCTGGACATCGAATCCATCCTCTGGTTCGAGGAATTCCTGAGGCAGTTTCCAGGGGCTGTGCTTATGGTTTCCCACGACCGGATGTTCCTGGACCAGGTAACCAACCGCACCATTGAAATTTCCCTTGGGCGAATTTACGACTACAATAAACCGTATTCAGAATTCCTGGAATTGCGGGAGGAGATCCGCCAGCAGCAACTCAGTGCACAGAAGAACCAGCAAAGAGAGATCCAGCAGGCAGAGCGCCTCATAGAAAGGTTCCGTGCGAAGTCCTCCAAAGCATCCATGGCCCAGTCCCTGATCAAGAAACTCGACCGCATGGAACGCATCGAAGTGGATGGGGAGGATACGAAGGTCATGCATGTCCGCTTTCCCATTTCCGTCAAACCGGGGAAGGTGGTTTTTGAACTGGAAGGGGTTTCCAAGTCCTATGGGGATAAGGAGGTTTTAAGAGATATAGGGCTCCTTATAGAACGGGGTAGTAAAATTGCGTTTGTAGGCCAGAACGGTCAGGGGAAAACAACCCTGGCGCGTATCCTGGTAGGGGAACTGGACTACAGCGGAAAATGCAGTTTGGGCCATAATGTACAACTGGGGTATTTTGCCCAGGACCAGGCAGAACACCTCAATGGAAATCTCACCGTGGAAGAGACTATGCTAGAGGCGGCCACAGAAGCCTCGCGCCCGAAGGTCCGGGACCTGCTGGGGGCCTTTCTCTTCAGGGGTGATGAGGTGGATAAACCGGTTAAGGTCCTTTCAGGAGGAGAGCGCAACCGGCTCGCCCTGGCGCGGATGCTTTTACAGCCCTTCAATGTCCTGGTGATGGATGAGCCCACAAACCACCTGGACATCCCTTCAAAGAACGTCCTGAAGGAGGCGCTGAATACCTTTGAGGGAACCCTTATCCTGGTCTCCCATGACCGGGATTTTCTGCAAGGACTTACCAATATGGTCTATGAATTCAGGGACCACCGCATAAAGCCCTATCTGGGGGATATCGATTTTTACCTGGAGCAGCGAAAAGTCTCTGATTTCAGGGAGGTCGAACGGAAAGATCCTCAGGCCGGCACCTCCGAAGACAGTCCCGATAGCTCCAAAAACAGCGGGGCACAGGCCTACGAGTCCCGCAAGAACAAGCGTTCTCTTAAAAACCGGCTGGGGGCACTCGAGAACCGGATTCAGGACCTCGAACAGGAACTGGCAGAAATCGACCACCAGTTGCTGATGAACTACGATGAGACCATTGCCGAACCGGGTTTCTTTGACCGGTACCAGTCCCGGAAGAAGAAATTGGAAGGCCTGATGGAGGACTGGGAATCCCTTTCTGAAAAACTTGAGGAAGAGGGGTAGGGAATACCATTCCGGGAACTTTCCACGACCTGTTTTATGCTCCCAACCAGCGTGCAGGCCCGATGTACATTAGGGCTTTTATGATTTATTTAACGGAGGCAGATTAAACTTATGGATAGTTTTGCAGTCCTATTGACTAAGATCCTGATTTAAAGGTTTATGCGAAAAATTCTACTCTATGTTTTGGGGTTTCTTGTCCTGTGCCTGGCCGGATGGGTCTCCTATTTGTTGGTAAACAAGGAAAAAGAGCAGCGGCCGGCCCCCCAAAGACAGGTAAAGACGGTGTTTACCGATACGGTACGAAACCGGTCTGTCCCGATTCAGGTTGAAGCCAACGGGAATCTCGTGGCCAAGGAACGGGTTGCCCTGTTTGCAGAGGTTCAGGGGGTTTTCAAGGGTAGTGCGCACCCCTTCAAACCGGGGCAGGCGTACCGACGGGGAGAGGTCCTTTTGCGTATCGATGCCTCTGAATATCAGGCGAGCGTTCAGAGTGCCAAAAGCAACCTGTATAATCTGATCACTGCAGCCATGCCGGACCTGCGGCTGGATTACCCCGAAATCTATCCGAAATGGCAGGAATACCTCAATTCCTTTGATATTACCAAAAGCACTCCTGAGCTGCCGGAGATGTCTACAGAGCAGGAACGCTATTATATCAATGGGAGAAATATCGTCACCACCTATTACAACGTCAAAAACCTCGAGCAGCGGCTGACCAAGTACGTTATCCGTGCCCCGTTTTCCGGAGTCTTAACGGAGGCCCAGGTCACAGAAGGTACCCTGGTGAGGCCCGGGCAGTCCCTGGGGGTTTACATCAACCCGAGAATCTATGAACTCGAGGTGGCGGTCAATAAAACCTACAGCGATTTCCTTCGGCTTGGCAAAAAGGTCCGCCTGGAGAACCTTGAGGGAACCCAGGTATACGAGGGTACCGTTTCCAGGATTAATGCGGCCGTAAATCAACAGACTCAGACGGTCTCCGTTTTTATCGATGTGACAGATGCCGGACTAAAGGAGGGCATGTACCTGGAAGCTACCATTGAGGGCAGGGCAGAGGAAAATGCCATCGAAGTCCCGAGAAAACTACTGACTGAGCAGGGTGAACTCTTCATTGTCCGTGACAGCGTTCTGGACCTGTTGCCTGTCAACCCGGTCTTTTTCACAGACCAGACGGTCATTCTGAAGGACCTGCCGGAAGGCACCGTCTACCTTTCCCGATCTGTGCCCGGTGCCTACCCGGGGATGGTCATTCAACCTTACCGGAAGGATCAGGATTCTGCAGGGGCAAATCAAATCAACCAGAACCCGTAACACCCGAACTTAGATGCGAAAAGTAATCAGCTATTTCATCAAATACGATGTGGCGGTCAACGTCATCATCCTTGCCTTTGTGGTCTTTGGGATCGTTGGTGCCTCGCGCATGACGTCCTCGTTTTTCCCGCTGGTGGATTCGCAGATTATTACCATAAGCGTCAATTACCCCGGGGCTGCCCCTCAGGAGATTGAGGAAGGGATCGTCCTGAAGATCGAAGACAACCTCAAGGGCCTTGTGGGGATTGAACGGGTGACCTCAACCTCCCGGGAAAACGGCGGGAGCATCACTGTGGAGATCGACCAGGACGAGGATATCGATGTCATCCTGACTGAGGTTAAGAATGCGGTGGACCGGGTACCCAATTTCCCCGGCGGGATGGAACCCCTGGTGGTCGCCAAGCAGGAAGCGATCCGGCCCACCATCAGTTTTTCCGTCAGTGGTGAGGGGATAAATCTTTCCACCCTGAAGCAAATTGCCCGCCAGATAGAATACGATCTCAGGGCCATGGATGGGATCTCACAGATCGAGATTACCGGGTATCCTGAAGAAGAGATTGAAATTGCAGTTCGGGAGAAGGACCTGCTGGCCTATGACCTGAGCTTTCAGGAAGTGGCCCAGGCGGTGGGTCAGGCAAATATCCTGGCTACGGGAGGGAACATCAAGACGGAAGAGGAAGATTACCTGATCCGGGCCAAGAACCGCTCTTATTACGGGGATGAACTGAACAACCTGGTGGTCCGTTCGGACCTGTCGGGGAATACGATCCGTTTGAAGGACGTAGCCGAGATCCGGGACCGGTTTTCCGAGACTCCCAACGCCAGTTACTTTAACGGCAACCTGGCGGTTAATATCGAGGTGAGCAATACCAATAGCGAGGACCTTATTCCGACAGCAGATAAGATCAACGCCTACATAAAAGATTTTAACGCCACGCACAACAACGTACGCCTGGACGTGGATTCGGACAGGTCCATAACCCTGAAGCAACGGACGCAGCTCCTGATGGAAAACGGTGCCATGGGAATCCTGCTGGTGCTTATTTTCCTCTCGTTCTTCCTGAATACCCGCCTGGCATTCTGGGTGGCCTTCGGCCTGCCCATCTCTTTTTTGGGGATGTTTATTTTCGCGGGGTCCCTGGATGTGACCATCAATGTGCTCTCTCTTTTCGGGATGATTATCGTGATCGGTATCCTTGTGGATGACGGGATTGTGATCTCAGAGAACATCTACCAGCACTACGAAAAAGGGAAATCACCCATACAGGCCGCCATCGACGGTACTATGGAGGTAATACCGCCTATCATCTCGGCGATCATCACCACGGTACTTGCATTCGCCACCTTCCTTTTTCTCGATAGCCGGATTGGTGAATTCTTCGGAGAGGTCTCCGTGGTAGTGATCCTGACCCTGACCGTATCCCTGATCGAGGCGCTTATCATCCTTCCTGCCCACATCGCTCACTCCAAGGCACTGGTGCGGCAGAACGAAGCGGAAAAAGAGAAAAAGAAGAACTTCTTCGACCGAATTTTTTCCCGATTGCGGGTCTTTAACAAGTGGGGGGACCAGTTTATGTCCTACCTCAGGGACCGTATTTACGGACCGACCCTCAAGTTTGTGCTGGGCCACCGGTTTCTGAGCTTTTCGATTTTCCTGGCGCTTTTGCTGGTAACCTTCGCCTCCATAGGTGCCGGCGTAATCCGGGTCACCATCTTTCCGAGTATCGCGAGTGACCGGGTATCCATTGACCTGCTGATGCCGGAAGGGACCAACCCGGAGATTACCTCGGAAATCATCACCAGGGTAGAAGACGCGGCATGGCGTGTCAACGACGATTTTACGGCCCGGCAGACCGGGGGCAAGCAGGTGATTGAAAATATCATTAAGCGGGTTGGCCCAGGTAACAACAAAGCTTCTCTCAGGGTGAACCTGCTGCCCGGGGAAGAGCGGGATTTCCCGAGCCCGGTAATCACCAACGCCATCCGCGAAGAAGTCGGTGAGGTATACGGGGTGGAACGCCTGACCTTTGGCTCCGGAGGTAACTTTGGGGGTAGTCCTATTTCGGTAGCCCTGCTCAGCAACAACAACCAGCAGCTGGAGGCTGCCAAAGATGAATTGCGGAGCTACCTGGAAAACAACCCGAAACTTACGGATGTAACCGACACGGACCCGGAAGGCATCAAGGAAATTGACATTGAACTCAAGGAGAATGCCTATGCCCTGGGGCTCAACCTGCAACAGGTGATGAGCCAGGTCCGGTCCGGGTTCTTCGGCGCCCAGGCGCAGCGTTTTCAGCGTGGGCAGGATGAGATACGGGTCTGGGTTCGGTATGACCGGTCCAACCGCTCCTCCATTGCGGACCTGGATGACATGCGTATCCTGACCCCCACCGGCCAGCGGGTTCCTTTTTCGGAGATCGCTACCTATTCCATAGCCCGGGGGGATGAATCCATAAGCCACCTGGACGGAAAACGGGAAATCCGGATCGAGGCAGACCTGGAGGACCCCAATGAAAGTGCCACGGACATCCTGCTGGATATTCAGAACAACTTTATGCCAGGGCTTTTGTCCCGCTTCCCCGGACTAACGGTTTCCTATGAAGGACAGAACCGGGAAGCCCAAAAACTTTCAAGCTCTGCGAACAAGGTCTTTCCCGTAATCCTGTTTCTGATCTTTGCCGTGATCGCCTTTACCTTCAGGACGTATAGCCAGCCGGTCATCCTGCTATCGATGATCCCCTTCAGTATTATTGGGGTAGGCTGGGGTCACCTGCTTCACGGGTTTCCAATCAATGTTTTATCCGCCCTGGGAATCATTGCGCTTATCGGTATTATGGTAAACGACGGGTTGGTACTGATCGGAAAATTCAATTCCTTCCTCAGGGAAGGCATGAAATTCGAGGATGCCCTTTACGAGGCAGGGCGGTCGCGTTTCCGCGCTATCTTTCTCACCTCCCTTACAACCATTGCAGGTCTTGCCCCCCTGCTGCTCGAGAAGAGCCGGCAGGCGCAGTTCCTTAAACCGATGGCCATCTCCATTTCCTATGGGATAGCGATTGCGACAGTACTGACACTGCTGATGCTGCCATTGTTGCTTTCTGCAGTCAATAATGCGAAGGCGAAACTGAAATGGCTCTGGACAGGACAGGTGATTGACCGGGAGGAAGTGGAACGGGTAATCAAGGAAATGAAAACCCAGGAAGAACTGGAACACAAACTGGCCGAGGCCAATGATTCCAAAAATTCATCCCGTCCGTATTCCGATCAAAAAGAAAGGAAATCAACCGTTTTAGAAGAACAGTCCTGATGAAGCATTTTTTTGCCATTCTTTTGTGCTGGACAGCCGGCCTTGTGGCCTCTTTTGGACAGGAACCCATGTTATCCAAGGACGAGGCCATTGCCCTGACCCTGGAAAACAACCTGGGGATCCGGGTTTCCAAAAACCTCCGCAGTATTGATGAAAACAATGCGGACCTTCTGAATTCCAGGTATCTCCCTACAGTTAGTGCCAATGCAGGGGGAAGTATTGACCGGCAGAATTCAGAAGGGGAGCTGGCCAATGGGGATATCCGTTCGGCTGAAGGAGCGGAAACCCGGCGGTACAATGCATCTCTGAACGTGAATTACGTGCTCTTTGACGGTTTGGGCCGCCTTTGGGATTACAAACGCTTCCAGGAGCGTTCCCAGCAGTCCGAACTGGAAGTGAGACAGACCATCGAAACCACCCTGCTCCAGCTGTTTTCGGTCTATTATGAAGTGGCCCGGCTTGAGGAGAATACCTCATTTCTAAGCCAGGCCCTGTCTATTTCCAAAAACCGCCTGGAGCGGGCCCGGTACCAGTTTGAATTTGGTCAGAACACCGGACTGGACGTGCTCAATGCGGAAGTGGATGTCAATACGGATAGTGTGAACCTGCTTAATGCCGAGCAATTACTCCGCAACACCAAGCGGGACCTGAACCTGATCCTCAACCGGGATCTCTCCCAGACCTATATGGCAGATACCACCGTTACGTTCCTTCCTGCCCTGCAGATAGAGGAAATCCTGTCAAGGGCCAAGGAGAACAATGTACGCATGCTGCTGGCTGAAAAGGATATCCTGATTTCTGAGTACAACCTGAAATCTGCCAGGAGCGGATACTTGCCAACCATAGGCCTTTCCGGGTCCTATGGCTGGAACGAGTCTAATAACAACAGCCCCCTGGCCTTTGTGCTGCAGAATACGTCCACCGGGGTGAACGGTTCCGTAAACCTTACATGGAACCTCTTTGACGGGGGCCAGACCATAAATTCCAGCCGAAACGCGAAGATTACCTATGAAAATCAGCAGCTGTTGAAGAAACAGACGGAACTGGAAGTGGAGCGGGATGTAAAAAATGCCTGGGGAAATTACCAGAACGCCCGTTTTGTTCTAGAGGTACAACAAAAGAACCTGCAGACCAACCTGGACAACTTCAACCGGTCCCGGGAGCGGTACGAACTGGGTCAGATCACCTCCATCGTATTCCGGCAGGCACAGTTAAACCTGCTCAATGCCGTTCTCGCCAAGAGCCAGGCCAAATACAACGCCAAAATAGCAGAACTTCAATTGCTGCAGGTTAGCGGGGAATTGCTCAATGTAGATTTTTAGGCTGGATGATCGAGCATTTTTTCCAGTGTCCCTATTGCTGGGAACCCATTTCTGTACTTATTGATACCTCCGTATCCGTGCAGACCTATGTGGAGGACTGTGAGGTTTGCTGCAATCCCATGGAATTTTCTGTCAGGTGTGACCAGGGCGACCTTATGGGATTCGAGGTACACCAACTGGGGCAGTAACGTCTATTTTTAAAGGGATTCTTTGAGAAATTCCCAAAGGCCCGGCAGGCAGGGCCAAACTTCTTCCAACCCTTGTCTTTCCTGCAATCATTAGTGAGCCCTCTTGCTCTGAATGGGGACTGCAGTTCCCGGGAATAGCTTTGTCCACATCGATTTTGTTGGCCGTTTGACATTCCAGGGCTTCTTCCGGGGCCAACCGGGTTTTGCATGCGACCCGATCAGGGAGAATCCCGCTCCGTATTCACTAAAGACAAATTCTTATGAAAAACACCCTTTCTTTATGCGCCTTTCTGTTCCTGCTGTTGTCATCGTGTACCACCCGGGAGAACCCGGAATCCACTCCTGATTTCTTTATTACAAAGGACCTGTCCTTCCTGCTGGAAGACTTGCCATCCGAGGGGGCCAAGAGCTGGCCCGCGAATGGATGCAAGGAAATCGAGGTTAAACTAAAGATCCCCCTGCTGGGGGAAGTAAAGACCACTATGTTGCATTGCTGTGTGGATTATGTCTGCAACTCCGTGGCCCTCACCGAGATCCTGGATTTCTTCCTCGGGGATAAGAGGACGGATGGCGTGACCCGAATCGAGGTGGTTTCCTCTGAAATGTTTACTTTTAAGAAGTATGACATCCGGATTCATCCCGGAACCTATGAGCTGAACCCCAAAACCGGACAGGTTCAGGACCTGCAGTACGAGGTGTGGTTGAACCGGTAATGAAAGCTTTACAGATGACAGGATACAGTATCCGAAGAATAGGCGCCTTTGTAATTGACATGCTGCTGATCAGTGTGGCCTATACGGTGTTACTGAATCTGATTCCTGAAGAACAACTGGGTCATGACTGGATCTGGAAGGGGCGGTCCTTCGGATGGTCTTTCGATCTTTTTGGATTTCTGACGGTCGTCTATTTCGTCGGCTGTGACCTTTTGAATAAGGGCGAATCGGCGGGGAAGGACATGGTGCGCCTGAGAACCGTGAGCGCGACCGACGGGACAGCGCTGGAATATGAGCAGTCCCTGGCACGCACCCTCCTGAAACTCATCAGTATCTGGATGCTGCCTGTTGCGGCCTTCCTCTACCTGTGGAAAGCACGTGCGTTCACCCTTCAGGATTACCTGATTGAAAGTACTGTCCTGCCGGCAAAGAAGTTGGAAAGGATCTAAAAAGTCTATTGTGACCCATTAACATGGACCCTTCGGGGTCCATTTTTTTTGCGTTGCCTACCTGGGCGCCGACTCTCCCGTAATGTCCAGGACACCTTCCATTTTAAGATGGGTGATTTCC
>CBDUBB010000042.1:0-11852 GCA_965365265.1 uncultured Flavobacteriaceae bacterium | reverse complement strand
CCCTGGAAGAATTCCCCTCCAAACGTTGTTTTTCGGCGGCTTCAAAGGATGCCGCCTCCAGCTCCAGGTCACTCACCTCGACAAAATCCAGCCCCCTTACCCACTGTGCATAGGTATCCACTTCTCCAAGGTCCACATAGATGAGTTTAGCAGTCTGCACTGCCTGGGCAGCCTGGTCACTTTCCGGATATTCGGCAGCGACCTCCCTGAAGACCTCCAGGGCTTCCCGGCTGCGACCGCTGTTGTAATACACAAGGGCCTTCCTCATCATGGACGGGGGCACCAGGGAACTCGTACGGTACTCCCTGAGGAGTCGGTCGTAGGTTTCGATCGCCCGGTCATCCTGGCCCTCCTGCACATAGGAATTCCCGAGCTCAAAAAGGGCATCGTCCTTCAGTGTGGAGTTTGGATACGCCCCGATTAAGGTATTCAGGGCCTGTCGCTTCTCCCCTTCCCTGCCCAGGAAGCCAAGGCAAAGGGCTTTCTGAAAATCGGCATAGTCCCTCTCAGGACTACCCGCAATCCGGGCCTGATCATAGGCCGCAATGGCATTAGGGTATTCCCGGCTCACGAAATAGCTGTCCCCCAGCCTCATGAAGGCATCCGGCTGGCGCGGACCTGCCTGACTGCCCTGTGCGTAGTTTTTAAAATAGGCTGCAGCGTTTCCGTAGTCCTTTAGTTTAAAATAGGTATACCCCAGCTGATAGTCCAGACTGTGGTTTTCCTCCAGCTCCGCTGCAGCTGGTAGTTGCTGAAAGCGAATGTAATCCGTCAGGGCCAGCTCAAACCGACCCAGGGCATAGGCCGATTCAGCCCTCCAGAACAGGGCCCTGGCTTTAAATACAGGATCTTTCCCGCCATCGACTGATTTTCCGAATAGGTTGAGGGCCTCCTGGTAATCTTCCTCCAGAAAGAGCTCCACCCCACGGTAAAAGGCTACGCGCTGATAGGTTTCCGCACTGGCATACCCCCGGTTGTTTTCAAGAAGTTCCAGGGCACCCCTGAAGTTGCGGGAAGTCAGGTAGGAATCCACCAAAAGCTCCCTGATTTCCCCGGCGTGGGTATCCTCCGGATACGCCTCAAGGTAGGAACCCAGGATTTCCGGAACGGGCTCGTAGGCATTCCCGATCTCATAGCTCAGACGGGCATAGTTCAGCAGGGCGTCTTTCTGGATATCCGGGTTGAATTCCATGCGGGCCGCATTTCGAAACGCATTCAGGGCCTCCTGTTTCCGGTCGAGTTTCAGGTAACATTCGGCAAGGTGGTAGTAGGCGTTCTGGGCGACAAAATCGGCCCCGTCCACAATTTTATTGAACTGTCCAACGGCATTGGCGTAGTCCTCCTGCCTGTAATAGGCATAGCCCAACTGGTAGTAATCCGTGTTGCTCCACCTTCCTTTCTTCCCCTGGTATGCCTCCAGATAGGGAATGGCTTTTTGGTATTCCCCCAGGTTAAAATAACTCTCCCCGATAATTTTGTTCAGTTCGGAAACCTCCCTCCGATCTGCCTTCGGAAGCTGCTTCTCTGCCTGGTCGATGGCCTCCTGAAAATTGCCCAGCTTGAAATTCATGTCAGCCTGGTAATAGGAGAGCCGTTCCTGCAGCAACTCCTGGTCCGCAATCTGGTCAAAGCGCTCGTTGGCGGCCTCTTAGTCGTCCTGCTGATACGCGATATAACCCAGGTAGTATTTCGCCTGCGACCCGTATTCAGATGAATTGCTCACCCGCTGCAGGTAGGGCTCCGCAGCCTCGGGCTTATCCGAATTGAAAAGGGCATACCCCATCCGGAAATCAAATCGTTCCCGCTCTTTCCGGTCCAGGGAGCCACGGTCAACCTTTCCATACCATTTCAGGGCATACGGGTACCGACCATTTTCAAAGTAGTAATCTGCCACGTCCGCAAAGGCCGAATTCCTGCGGGGAGAAGTTGGAAACTGCTCCACAAAGTCTTCCATCAGGCGGTCCGCTCCGAGCTGGTTAAGGCGGACAGCCGCATTGGCGACATAGTAGGCACTGTTGGCTTTTGTCTCCTCGTCAGAAGTGGTGGCCAGGACCGACTCAAACAGGGTTTGGGCGGCCTGGTATTGTTTGTTGTGAAAGAGGGACAGGGCCTGCTGGTAGGTTTTCTGGTCGTGGGAAAAGACCCTGCTTTCCTGTGCCTGGCCGGATACAACGACCAGTATGAGCACCATCAATACGGTAACGCTTTTTCGCATAGT
Source organism: uncultured Flavobacteriaceae bacterium (assembly GCA_965365265.1). GTDB lineage: Bacteria > Bacteroidota > Bacteroidia > Flavobacteriales > Flavobacteriaceae > Robiginitalea. The sequence goes on along the minus strand of CBDUBB010000042.1, from coordinate 9,634 downwards.
GTTCTTAAGGGTGAGCGAATTTTGATTAATAACGGCAAATCCCTTTTCTGAGTATGTGCAGTTTGTCGAATTAAGGGAATTTTAGCACGGAATGCCCCGGGTTCCCGAGGAACTTTTTACTTTTATATCAACAAGGAACTTATGGCTGAAAGCGTATTATCACTTAAAGAGGTTGCGGTATACCAACAGGACAATATGGTGCTGAACAATATCAGCCTGGAGGTAAAGCCGGGTGAATTCGTCTACCTCATCGGGAAAACGGGGAGCGGGAAGAGCAGCTTTATGAAGACCCTCTACGCAGACCTCCCACTCAGGGAGGGACAGGGCAGCATCGTGGGCTTTGACCTGAAAATGCTCCCGGAAAAAGACATCCCCAAACTCCGCAGAAAGCTGGGAATCGTCTTTCAGGACTTCAAGCTCCTGCCAGACCGGAACATCCACAACAACCTCCTCTTCGTCCTGAAGGCCACGGGCTGGAAGGAACCCTCCCGCATGAAGACCCGGATTGAGGAAGTACTGGATAAGGTTGGGATGAAAACAAAGGGCTTCAAATTCCCGCACGAACTCTCGGGAGGGGAACAACAGCGGATTGCCATTGCCCGGGCCCTGCTCAATGACCCTGAACTCATCCTGGCCGATGAGCCCACCGGAAACCTGGATCCGCAAACCAGTGTGGAGGTGATGAAGGTGCTACAGGAAATAAACAAGACGGGAAGGACCATCCTGATGGCCACCCATGATTACGCTTTGATCCTGAAATACCCTTCAAAAACCCTCAAGTGCGAGGGAAGCAAAGTTTTTGAGGTGATCCAGAAGGTCGGATAAGACCGGAGAATCCTATCCTGTATGATCTACAAAAAAGGAAGTCAGCGACCCGATTCAAAAACCCACCCGCTTATCGGCCTGCTGCTTTTTCTGATCTCCATCCTGCTGTTGGTTATCACCGGACCGCTGGGGTTTATTTATGGGGTCCTGCACAGTCTGCTCACACGGGGTATCAAAGGGCTTGGGGAATACCTCCTGCAAATTGCCATATCCATAGACCAGCTTGGCAACGTGCTCATGCAGCACCTGCTGAACCTCCTCTGGATCAGGCCCGGGGGTGGCTACCCCTTCGGAAACAGGGACGAAACTATCAGCAGCGCCCTGGGGCGGAACAAGCGAAACGGGACCCTTTCGGCTTTGGGAAGAGGGATGGATGCCCTGCTGGATCGCCTTGACCCTAACCACTCCCTGAATTCCATCGACTACTACATAGAGCCGGGACAGATCATTGAAGCCGTGTGTTGGGTTTACCTGAAGGAAGGCAGGGTTTTGTGCAGCCGGAGCGAGGGGAAAACCCTGTACTATATTCCCGGAGGTAAGCCAGAAGAGGGAGAAAGTGAAACCCAGGCCCTCATCCGTGAAATCCAGGAGGAAATGGGGGTCCGCCTGGAACCGGAGACCATTGAGCCCCTTGGGGTTTTTGAGGCACAGGCAGACGGACACCCTCCCGGCATACAGGTCCGCCTGAGTTGCTACCAGGCCGGATATGAGGGTACCTTAAAGCCCGTTTCGGAAATCCGGGAACTGGTTTGGCTCACCTATGGCGACCGCAACCTCGTGGCGCCCGTCGACCAGTTGATCTTTGACTTCCTCCACCAAAAGGGAGCGCTAACCTAGAAGACGGGGACCCAATCTTTTTTACTAATTTGCGCTTCAAATTAAGACCCTTATATGGAAGTACTCGGAATAGACGTTGGCGGTTCGGGCATCAAAGGAGCCCTGGTCCATATGGAAACCGGTGAAATGCTGACCGAAAGATTCCGGATCCCCACTCCGAATAGCCGTAAACCAGCGGCCATGGCGAAAGTCGTGGCAGAGATCGTACATCATTTTGACTACAAAGGCCCTGTGGGATGCGGTTTCCCAACCCTGGTCAAGAAAGGGGTCTGCAAATCCGTCGGGAACCTTCACAATTCCTGGCTGGACGTACATATTGCAAAACTATTTGAGGAAGCTTCCGGGAACGACTTTACGGTCATCAACGATGCGGATGCAGCGGGGTATGCGACCATGAATTACGGGATCGGCAAGGGAATGGAGGGCCTGGTGGTAATGATCACCATTGGTACGGGCCTGGGAAGCGGCGCTTTTCTGGATGGCAGACTCCTGCCGAGTTGGGAACTGGGGCAAATTCCCTACAAGAAGTTCACCAAAATCGAAGACTGGGCAGCGGCCTCGGTAAAGGAACGGGAAGAGCTTAGCTGGAAAAAATGGGGCAAGCGGTTCAATACATTCCTGGAACTGGTGGAACTGATCGTAAACCCGGATACCATCATCCTCGGGGGCGGCACCTCCAAGGATTACGACTCCTTCAAGAAGTACATCAAAATAGAGACCCCTGTAATCCCGGCAGAGCTTCAAAACCACGCAGGCATTATCGGGGCCGCTACCGGATGCCTGGCAGACCACCCGGAACTCTACATGGAGTAATCAGTCAGCCGGTTTTGCGCGTTTCCGATCCGATTCTTTAAGCAGGATTTTGCGCAGGCGCAGGTGTTTGGGCGTTACCTCCACATACTCGTCCTTCTGGATGTACTCAAGGGCTTCTTCCAGTGAAAACTTAATGGCCGGTACAATTCGGGCACGGTCATCAGAGCCGGCAGCCCGTACATTGGTCAGTTTTTTGGTCTTGGTGACGTTGACTACCATATCATCACCCCTGGAATTCTCCCCTATGACCTGGCCTTCATAGATATCCTCGCCCGGATCTATGAAGAAGCGGCCCCTTTCCTGAAGCTTATCTATGGAATAGGGAATGGCCTTACCGGTTTCCATGGAAACCATGGATCCGTTCTGCCGCTGGGGAATGTCCCCTTTCATGGGCTGGTACTCCAGGAAACGATGGGCCATGATGGCCTCCCCCGCCGTCGCCGTGAGGAGTTGATTCCGCAAGCCGATAATACCCCGGGACGGGATGATAAACTCACAGTGCATCCGGTCTCCCCTGGATTCCATCTTGGTCATTTCCCCCTTCCGCATGGCAACCATTTCCACTGCCTTGCCGGAAACGGTTTCCGGCAGGTCTATCGTAAGGGATTCCACAGGTTCGCAAAGCTGCCCGTCGATCTTCTTTAGGATTACCTGGGGCTGCCCGATTTGCAGCTCATATCCTTCCCGTCTCATGGTTTCGATCAGGACGGAGAGGTGGAGAACCCCCCGGCCGAAGACCGTGAATTTTTCAGCGCTGTCGGTTTCTTCCACCCGGAGGGCCAGGTTTTTCTCCAGCTCTTTTTCCAAACGCTCCTGGAGGTGGCGGGAGGTGACAAACTTCCCATCCTTTCCGAAAACGGGACTGTCGTTTATGGTAAACAGCATGCTCATGGTAGGCTCGTCAATGGCAATGCTCTGCAGGGCTTCGGGGGCCAGTGCATCAGCAATGGTGTCTCCGATTTCAAACCCTTCCAGGCCTACCAGGGCCCCGATATCGCCAGGTGTCAGCTCACTCACACGGCTGCGGCCCAGTCCCTCAAAGGTGTGGATCTCCTTGATCCGGGAACGCACCTGGGAACCGTTTCGTTTGACCAGGGTAATGTCCTGCCCTTCCCTTAGGGAGCCTCGCTGCAAACGCCCGATGGCGATCCGCCCGGTATAGGAAGAGTAGTCCAGGGACGTAACCAGCATCTGGGTCGTCCCTTCCTGTGGTTCAAAAGACGGAATGTGTTCCAGGACCATGTCGAGGAGGGGGGCGATGGTCCCGGTGGGCTTCCTGAAGTCCTCTCCCATCCAGTTTTCCTTGGCAGATCCATAGACGACCGGAAAGTCCAGCTGCCACTCCTCTGCGCCCAGTTCAAACATCAGGTCAAAGACCTTCTCGTGAACCTCTTCCGGGGTGCAGTTGGGCTTGTCCACCTTATTGATGACCACACAGGGTTTCAGCCCCATGCTCAATGCCTTCCCCAGCACAAAACGCGTTTGGGGCATGGGTCCTTCAAAGGCATCCACCAGGAGAAGTACCCCATCTGCCATATTGAGGACACGCTCCACCTCCCCGCCGAAATCGGCGTGGCCAGGGGTATCGATAATGTTGATCTTGGTGTCCTTGTAGGTGACGGAGACATTTTTGGAAACGATGGTAATGCCCCGTTCCCGCTCCAGATCGTTGTTATCCAGGATGAGCTCCCCGGTCTCTTCATGCTCCTGGAAGAGCTGACAGAAATGCAGGATCTTGTCTACCAGGGTGGTTTTCCCGTGATCGACGTGAGCGATGATGGCAATATTCTTGATTGCGGCCATGTTGCTGATTTTAAGCGTGCAAAGATACACCTAATTCGTGTGAGATTCGCTCCAGGGCGAGGCAATTTTCAGGAGTTGCATAAATCTGCCCTGTTCAGATTCCGGACAAACGGGCCAGGGGAATGGAAAAAGGAGGCAAAAACAGGTTGTCCTGCCAGGAAATTACAGTCTAAAAAGGGTACTTGTGTCTGGGGGGTGGGGGCCTTTCCCCCACTCCATTTCCACCGAAAAACCGCAGGCATCTCCAGAATAAAAATTCACATACCCAACCTACTTCCCACCCCGTTTTGCAAAGGGATTCCAGCTGATCCTGAAGTTCACTGCCGGCCCAAGTCCCGAACTAATTCTATTCCTGAAATAATAGCCTCCCCCGGCCTCCAACCCAAATGCAAAACCATTGGAGTAGCTCCGCTGAATACCGTACAACCCACCCAGAAAGATCAGATCCCTGCCGGTATTATCGAGGTTTCCTGCGAGCTCCCATTCGGTGAAGTAGTGGTGAAATGAAACCGCAAAAAAGTTTCCGGAATTACCGGACACATTCAGACCTGCGTTTGCGCGGTGGCGAAGGTTGTGATAGTACCTGGAAAACGCCCGGTAAGCCGGCGCCAGGGAGTAGCCTTCAGTGGGCGTAGCGAGGCTGAGGCCTAAATCCGCACCAACCGTGAGGTTCGGAAGCAGGCCGAATTCATACTGAAAGCCAGGTAAAAGCAAGTTGATCTGAAACTGATGTTTTTCAAGATACACGGTGCCGAAGCCGCGTTCGACCCGCTGGGAAAGAGCCGGAAGCACAAAAAGAAAAGAGATTGCTAGGAGTAAAAGTCTTTTCATACAACGGGTTTCTGAAAGGAAATCTATTAAATACGGGGCCAATAGTTACTATCTTTGTGCAAAAATTAAGAAATGGTCCTGTCCTCCATTCCTCAGATCAAACATACTTCCAGCGATAATTTCTTCCTCCTTTCAGGCCCCTGCGCCATTGAAGGGGAGGCCATGGCGCTCCGCATTGCCGAAACCATCGTAGGAATTACCGACCGGCTCAAAATCCCTTATGTCTTCAAGGGCAGTTTTAAGAAAGCAAACCGGAGCCGCGTGGATTCCTTCACGGGGATTGGGGATGAAAAGGCGCTGAAGATCCTCAGGAAAGTTTCCGAAACCTTTGAAATTCCTACCGTTACGGACATCCATGAAGTTTCTGACGCGGCCCTGGCTGCCGAATACGTGGACATCCTCCAAATCCCGGCCTTTCTGGTCCGGCAGACGGACCTGGTGGTGGCCGCTGCCGAAACGGGAAAAACCGTGAACCTTAAAAAAGGGCAGTTCATGAGCCCGGAGAGCATGAAGCACGCCGTGGGAAAGGTCCTGGACTCCGGGAATCAGCAGGTTGTAATCACAGACCGGGGCACCATGTTCGGGTATCAGGACCTGATCGTGGATTTCCGCGGGATTCCGGTGATGAAGCAATTTGCACCCGTAGTACTGGACGTAACCCACTCCCTCCAGCAACCCAACCAGGCCTCAGGAGTAACCGGGGGCCGGCCTGAACTTATTGATACCATTGCGCGGGCCGGGATTGCCGCCGGGGTGGACGGGATCTTCCTGGAAACACACTTCGATCCGGCCACCGCAAAGAGCGACGGCGCCAACATGCTGCCCCTTGACCAGCTGGAAGGCTTGCTTACCCGGCTGACAGCCCTCAGGGAAACCATCAATCGATTCTGATCTTTTCTGATTTGGAAATGCTTCAGGAGTGAACTTCCACAGCCTCCTGCAGTACTCCCTGTAAAATGGCAAAGTCAATTGCCTCCGGGTGTTCAAACCGGAGCGACCTAACTACCTTGCGCCCCCTTCCTTCCATCAGATCGAGATGCCGAACAAGCTTACTTCCGTTAACAAATCCCAGATCGACATAAGTCCCCGACTGGTTGAGGTAACAAAAAGGCTTTTCGTTTAAATAATAGAAAGGGATGCGGTATTTGTATTTCAGGGAAATGCCGGGAACCTGTCCTTCAATGAGGGACTGCAGTTGTAGAAGGATGCTTCGAAAGGGTTCATCCTGGCCGAGTATGTATGCCTCAGCAGGGTGCATTCAGCAACAATTGGCCCCGATTTCATCCTGGAACCCCATCCGGAGAAGTTCGGTGTATTCTTCCGGGGTCTTTTCTGAGATCCGGATCTCCCGCCGGACCATGTCCAGATCGAAATGAAAACAGGAAAAATCATCGCAGCGATCAAACCCCAGGGTATCCATGATGAATCTCGTGATACGGGGCCTGAGCCGATATTCCAGTTCAATCAGTTCTCTTTGATCGATCTGATCCTGGTTGCCGTCAAAAATCCAGTGAAAATGCACGTTTCCTTTTAAGTGAAATTAGTTTCTCAAGATACCAATTTTCAGTTTGCGGTAACCACCCCCTAATTTATTTTATGCATCTGGCTAAAACCACACTGAATAGACTGTCCGCAATTTGGGAAACCGTTTCTTAATCTTCTTTTTGAGTGTTTTCTACATCAGTATGGTATCTTTAGAAAACTAAACTCTATAAAAGATGTGCCCATACCCACTTCACAAGGCCTTTCTCTGTTTACTGCTGCTACCAACTGCCATCCTATCCCAGGAACACACCCACCGATCAGCAACTCCTGTCTCATTTCCGGACATACCCGGCTACCTGAGCCTGACCACCGACCTCCACCAGCATACCGTTTTTTCAGATGGGAGTGTATGGCCGGACATCCGGGTGATGGAGGCCCTCAGGGAAGGGCTGGATGCGATCTCCCTGACGGAACACCTGGAATATCAGCCACATGCCTCGGATATTCCGCACCCAAATCGCAACCGCTCCTATGAAATTGCCCTGCAGGAGGCCAGAGACCACGACCTGATCATCATCCACGGATCGGAAATTACCCGAAGTGCCCCTATGGGACACAGCAATGCTGTTTTTATACGTGATGCCAACGCCCTGCTGGACGAAGATCCCGAGGTTCCTTTCAGGGAAGCGGCCAGCCAGGGGGCCTTTATTTTCTGGAACCATCCGGCCTGGTACGCGCAAAGGCCCGAAGGGAATCCGGTCCTCAGTGATTTTCAGAAAGCCCGCATCAGCAACGGGGAATTGCACGGGATCGAGGTCATCAATACAACGGATTATTCCGAAGAAGCCCTGGACATTGCCCTGGAAGAAGGGCTGACCATCCTGGGCACCAGTGACATCCACGGGCTGATCGACTGGGATTATACCGAAAAGGGAAACCACCGGCCCATCACAGTGGTTTTTGCGAAAGAGCGCACGGCAGAAAGCCTTAGGGAAGCCCTAATGGCCGGACAAACCGTGGCCGTCTATAACGGCCTGTGGGTGGGGAGGGCCAATTGGCTTGTCCCGTTGCTCAGGGCAAGTCTCAAAGTATTGGAAGCCCGGTATATTCCCGGGACGCAAATCCTTAAGGTGGTCCTGGAAAACCAGACCAGTTCGGACCTGCTGTTTGAAAATGTGATGCCCTATACCTTTTACAGCAGTTCCCCGGTATTTGAAATACCGGCAGGGGGCACCTATACCCTTCAGATCAAAACCCTGGAAATCAAGGAGTCCATAAAACTGGCGCTTAAGGCGCTGGGGGGATATTCCGCCCCGAAACAACACCCGACAGTCACCTGGGAAATCGCCGTAGAAAATTAATCCCTGCCGTCCACATAGTCCTGCAGGTAGGCATACCTGGGGGTCAGCGCCCCGTTGCTGGTCATCCGGGCCCGTTCGAGAATGCCATCCGAGTCCCCATCGAAAAATGCCGGGATCACGTATTTGGAAAAGGCCAGTCCAAACCCCTCGCTGGCATCCCGGGGAAGTTCAGCCGGCAGGTTATCCACTGCCATCACCGCAACCGCCGCCCGATTTCTGAAATCCGTTTCAGATTGGGTGAGCGGATCGTATCCATAAACGGGGTCTGCGATGGTTGAAGCCCTGAGGGTAGGAGCCACAGGTCCGTCGATATCACAACTGATATCGGCAATGACCCTGATGCGGAACTCAGGATGATACACCTCTTCCCTTGTGATCAGGTAGGGGGCCCCTTCCGCGTGAAAATGACCTGCAATAAAGAAATCCGTCACCCGGGAAAAACGGAAAAAGTTCGACTCATAGCGCTCCGGGTGGGCGATAAAATCTTCCTTGCTGCCCCGGATTCCATCTTTCCGTTTGTTGTAGAAGGACGCATCGATCTGGCAGTAGACCGGTTCGTCAAAATCCCTTTCCAGGTAATCGTTTACCGCTACTTTTCGAAGGCCCATGCCATCAAGCATCTCCCGGGCCCCGCTGCCCACCCTGCCCCTTCCGGTCAGCAGGATTTTAACGGGAGGCATCTCAATTTTCCTAAGTTCCCGGATCAGTGCAGCCTGGTCCGGAAGGGATTCTGCCTTCGGCAATTGAAAAGTTCCATGTTTCAGGCCAAAGGCCCGGAACCCGTTATAGGCACCCACAATCCCGGCATACCTGCCGAAGGCAACCAGTCGACGGCCCGCAGGGTTCGTAAGGACTTCATGGTCGTAGAGTTCGATATTCTTGCGAAGGATGGCCCGTAACAGTTCCCGGTTATAGGGCTGCTTTTTAATAGTGTGGGAAAAAAAGAAATACTTCTTGCCCGGGATAAGTGCTTCGATGGGAACCTCCTTCACTCCAAGCAACACATCGCAATCCTGCATACTGTCTACCACAGGAATTTCAGCCTGGCGGTACTCGGCATCCGTAAATACCCGGACAGGGGAAGATTCTGCCCTTATTTCGGCTTGAGGAAACCTATTCAGGACTTTTTGACAGGCCGTTGGGGAGAGGACCACCCTGTGGTCCGGGGGATTCTTGCGTTCCCTGATCAATCCGAATATCATCAGCGGGTTTTGGTATGAAATTTGCGCTAAAATAGTGGATTTAAATGGGTATGCAAATAGACTCCTTTCCTAAAGCAAAAGCGGGTTATCCCCCGAAAAAAGGTATCTTTGCAATCCGTTAGCCCTCAGCACCAAGGTAATTAGAGGGCGCGTTCTTTGAAACTATGGGGCCGACTGGTTTTGACAGCGAGACCAATGGCGATGTAAGCATGCCGAGCGCTGGGATACAGCTCGTTAATCTCATATTTCAAACTTTTAATTGGCGATAATAATTACGCTCTTGCCGCTTAATCTGAATTATAGTAGGATTTAGCCTCGTCTCTACCAGGTAGAGAAGCGAGATGTCCCAGGATAGCCCTTGTTGACGGCGATTCATTTAGGGGCACCATAAAAGTCAACACAAGGGTACTATTGCTTTGTTAGTATCACCAAAATCTTAAGAAGCTAAGTGTGTAATAGGCGGTTTTTGGTCAGCTA
>CBDUBB010000041.1:0-11922 GCA_965365265.1 uncultured Flavobacteriaceae bacterium | reverse complement strand
AAATTTAAAGGAACTTACCTCCCGGGGGAGCTCAGGCATCCTCCGGGGCCAGTTCCACCTCCAGCCCATTCAATTCTTCGGTGATCCAAATCTGGCACCCCAGCCTGCTTCTGTCCTTGACGTAAAAAGCTTCTGAGAGCATGGCCTCTTCATCATCGGATTTTTCGGGGAGTTCGTGATCCGAATGAATATAGCACTGGCAGGAGGCACACATGGCCATTCCGCCACAAATCCCCACGGTTCCCTCAGGAGCCAGTTCGTAGGACCTGACCACCTCCATCAGGTTCAGGTTCATATCCGTTGAGGCGTCCACCTCGTGCAATCGACCCTCCCGATCTTTTATCCTAATAAGTATGTCGCTCATTTGTAGCTTAAATAAGCGGTTTTGGCTGTTTGAAGTGCAAAATTACACATTATCAGGGACCTGTAAAACTGAAATCCCTCCACCCGGATAAAAAACGGTAAAGTGAAAAAGCCTACTCAATAGCTTTTACAACCGCCTTGGGCGCCTCTTTTTTGCTGCCGTCGAATCCGTGGATTCCTCCCACGGTAGTGTATTTCATCACGTACTTCTTTCCGGGATTAATGCGTTGGTAGGCACTTTGGCACATAAGCGTAGCCTCATGGAACCCGCAAAGGATCAACTTCAGTTTCCCCGGATACGTGTTCACATCCCCAATGGCGTAGATGCCCGGGATATTTGTCTGGTAGTCTAAGGTATTGTCTACGCGGATGGCATTCTTCTCGATTTCCAAGCCCCATTTGGAAATAGGGCCAAGCTTGGGGGAAAGACCGAAAAGCGGGATAAAGGCATCCAATTCAATGCGGATATCTTCGGCCGGCTCTGAATTCTTGCGCACCACCACGCTTTCAAGCGTATCTGCGCCCTTTAGTTGTACGACCTCTGCAGGGGTGATCAACCGGATTTTCCCCTGCTGTTTCAACTCCCTGACCTTTTCAACCGAATCCAGGGCTCCCCTGAATTCATTCCTCCTATGGACAAGCGTCACTTCCTTTGCCACACCTGAGAGGAAGATGCTCCAGTCCAGGGCAGAATCCCCGCCCCCGGCGATCAGGACCCGTTTGTTCCGATATATTTCGGGGTCCTTTACCATGTAGGCCACGCCATTATCCTCAAATTGCGTGATGTTGTCAATCAGGGGTTTTCGGGGTTCAAAACTGCCCAGCCCCCCTGCAATTGCAACAACGGGGGCCTGGTGGCGCGTCCCCTCATTTGTGGTGACCACAAAGGTTCCGTCCTCCAGTTTTTCAATGGTTTCAGCCCGTTCCCCAAGAGTAAATCCCGGCTGAAAGGGTTTGATCTGCTCCATCAGGTTGTCTACCAGCTCTCCTGCCAGGACCTCAGGAAAACCGGGGATATCGTAGATCGGTTTTTTGGGATAAATCTCTGCCAGTTGCCCCCCGGGCTGGGGCAGTGCATCTATAAGGTGACATTTTAACTGAAGCAGGCCGGCTTCAAAAACGGCAAAAAGCCCTGTTGGGCCAGCCCCAATGATCAAAATATCTGTTTTTATCATGTTAAATGAGGTTTGAAAATAAAAACCCTGGAGTTGCCATGAACCACATTGGCTCAGGCCAGGTTTATTACTTTTTCAATCTGGGGCGCATGCTTTTTAATGGTCATTTCCACCCCGCTCTTCAATGTCATCTGGTTTACGGAGCAGCCCACGCAATTGCCTTCCAGGCGGACCTTGACCAACTTGTCCTCCTCGATGGACACCAGGGAAATATCCCCCCCGTCATTCCGGAGGAAGGGACGGATTTCTTCCAGGGCCTGCTCTACCTTTTGCTTCAACTCTTCAGAAGTCATACTCATTTCTTGTTTACGGCTGAACACCCTGCCATGGTTGTTATCTTAATCGCCTCCGTGGGGGGCAAATCCTTATTCCTGCGCACCACTTCCCGAACCATATTCCTTGTGGCCTCTTCAAAAGCGTTTGCTGCCGGGGTATCCGTCTGAAGGGCCGCCGGACGACCTACATCTGCGGCTTCCCGAATGCCCTGCACCAGAGGGATCTCCCCGAGGAAGGGAATATCCATATCCTCCGCGAGGTTCCGGGCCCCGTGTTGCCCAAAGATATAATACCTGTTATCGGGCAATTCCTCCGGGGTAAAGTAGGCCATGTTTTCCAGAATCCCAAGTACCGGTACCTGTATGGCCTCCTGCTGGAACATGGCGACTCCCTTTCTTGCATCAGCCAGGGCGATCTGCTGGGGGGTACTAACTACCACGGCCCCGGTCACCGGAAGGGACTGCATAATACTCAGGTGTATGTCTCCCGTGCCGGGAGGCAGGTCGAGCATCAGGAAATCGAGATCTCCCCAGTGTGCGTCAAAAATCATCTGGTTCAGCGCCTTGGAGGCCATGGGACCCCTCCAGATCACTGCCTGGTCCGGTTGTGTGAAAAAGCCGATAGACAACATTTTGACCCCATAGCTTTCCACGGGTTGCATCATGGATTTCCCCTCTATCTCTATGGCCCTGGGTTTTTCATTGGCCACATCAAACATAATGGGGATGGAGGGTCCGTAAATATCTGCATCGAGCAAGCCCACTTTAAACCCCATCTTGGCAAGGGATACGGCGAGGTTGGCCGCAACCGTGGATTTTCCAACGCCCCCTTTCCCGCTGGCAACGGCGACGATATTGCTGATTCCTGGGACGGGTTTTCCTTTAATGGAGGGGGCCTCGGGCTGGGACGGTGCCTCTACCTTGACATTGACGGTGATCTTGGCCTTGGGGTGCACCTCTTTGTGGATGGTCTGAAGGATGCTTACCTCTGTTTTTTTACGGGCCTGCAGGCTGGGATTTTTAATGGTCAGGTCAATGACTACTTCATCCCCGAAAACCTGTATGTTCCTAACCGCACCGGTCTCGACCATATTGCCTCCCTCCCCGGGAACGGTAATGGTTTCCAGGGCCTTTAAGATCTCGTTTTTATCCAGCTTGACCGCCATGAGTATTGCCTTTGAAATTAGTTCACAAAGATACGGCTTGGATTCGAATTGAGGAAGCGGGAAGACCCCGCCTGAAGATGGGGATCACAAAGGAGGAAGTTCCTGTATGGGGTCCCAGAAATGCCGGTTGAAATCCACCACCTGGTCATCCCGGATGACGATCCCTTCATTCTCCAGCAACTGTTCCATCAGGCGGCTCCCTGGAAAATGATGTTTGCCCGTAAGGACGCCATTGCGGTTCACCACTCTGTGGGCGGGGACATCTTCCAATCCGTGGCAATTGTTCATCGCCCACCCCACCAGACGCGCACTGCGTCCGGTTCCCAGGTAACGCGCTATGGCCCCGTAGGAGGTTACCCTCCCGTAAGGCACCTGCCGGACCACTCCGTAAACGCGCTCAAAAAAGCCCTCGCGATCTTCTTTCATAGGGTCAGGTATAGAAAATTCGTATCAGGGTGATCACCAAAAGGACCAGCATCAGGATGCTTAAAACGTAATTCGAATTCCTGGAAAAGGCACTGGTCCTGGCTTCCAGTTTGTTGAAATAAACGGTATACAGGTAAAGAACTGAAAATGTCCCGCACCCGGCTGCCAGGATAAACGTGGCGATATCCCAGAACTCGAACTGTATCCAACCCGTACTGTTCCACATGGCATTTACCGCGCTGTAGTAAGGTATGGTGAGTAGATTCAGGGAAGCGAGCAAGACCCCTTTTAAAAAACTGTTCTTCCGGCTTACCCTTACAACGGAAATAGGTTTTTCCTTTTTGTTCCTGGCCGTAAAGAAAAAATACAGGGCAAAAAAAGCGAATACCGCGATTGCGGCTTTTTGCAGTCCGGAGATAATCTCGGGGTTTCGATAGAGGTACTTTGAAATCATCACCGCCACATAGGCCTGCAGCATAATGGTTGTAGAAACTCCGGCACAGAAGATAACCCCAACGGTCTTGCCTTTTTCCACGCTTGTTTTGGCCGCGTTCATGTTGAGCAGGCCCGGGGGCACAGTGGCCATAAACGCGGCGGAGAAGGTGGCAAAAAACAGGATCAGCAGGTGGGTCATCAGGTATTCAGGCTGAAGGTTAGGTAAGTGATGGGCTTGCCCTGTTCCAGGAATTGCTTCTCGTAAAAGGTCTGTATCTCCAGGGCATCCTCAGGAGCTCCGCTGTTGTGGTAGATGTCGTGGTTGGCATAGGTGACCGGGATTTGAGATGCGTGCAGGATTCCCAGGGTGTAGCCGTGCATGAATTCACTGTCGGTCTTCAGATGCACCTTCCCGTTCGGGGCCAGGATGGCGCGGTATTTATCCAGAAATTCCAGATTGGTCATCCGGTGTTTGGTCCGCTTGTATTTGATCTGTGGGTCCGGGAAGGTAATCCAGATCCCGGAAACCTCCCCGGGCCCGAATACCCTGTCAAGGAGTTCGATCTGTGTCCTCAGGAACGCTGCGTTCCCGATTCCGGATTCCATGGCAGTCTTCGCGCCCCTCCAGATACGGGCTCCCTTGATGTCCACCCCGATATAGTTTATCTCCGGGTTTTTGTGCGCCAGGGCAAGGGTGTATTCTCCCTTTCCACACCCGAGTTCCAGCACAATGGGGTGGTCATTCCCGAAGAAGTCGCACCATCGCCCTCTGTATGAGAACTCCCCTGCCAGGACCTCATCCCTTGATGGCTGGACCACATTGGGAAAGGTCTCATTTTCCCGGAACCGTTTGAGTTTGTTCTTGCTTCCCATGCAGACGTTAGCTCTGTTGGCACAAAGCTACAAAAATGGAATGCCATAAATCAGGCTTCTGTGGAGGCACGGGCTTTTTCAAGTGTAAAGGAAAATTCAGAACCAACATCCACCACGCTTTCCACATAGATTTTCTCATTGTGGGCCTCGATAATGTGCTTGACGATAGCCAGCCCGAGACCGGACCCCCCTTCCCGCCGGCTCCCACTCTTGTCAACCCGGTAGAAACGTTCAAAAAGCCTGGTCAGATGCTCTTCCTCGATCCCCTCCCCGTTGTCCGTAACCCTGACGATGACCTTATTTTTAATAAGGTTTTCCACGCTTACTTCGGTTGTCCCATCCAACTGTCCGTATTTGATGGAATTTACCAGCAGATTGGTGAGTACCTGCTGAATTTTGTCCTTGTCCGCATGCACGTAGACCGGATGCGGGTAATCCATATCGAAGACCAGCGAAATGCGCTTTTTGGAAGCCTTCATTTCCAGAAGGTCGAAGACGTTCTGGATGAGTTCGATGATGTCAAAATCCTCCATCTCCAGGTGTAGCTCCCCAATTTCCAGTTTCGTGATCAGGTCCAGGTCCTTAATGATATAGATAAGTCGCTCCACCCCTTTGGCCGCCCGCTGCAGGTATTTCTTCCGAACCTTTTTGTCCTCCATGGCCCCGTCCAGCAGCGTATGTATATATCCCTGAACCGTAAAAAGAGGGGTCTTCAATTCATGGGATACGTTTCCCAGGAACTCTTTTCGGTATTCTTCCCGGATCTTCAGGGTATCGATTTCAATTTTCTTGTCCTGGGCGAATTTCTCGATTTCCTCTGTCAGGGTCTTCATATCTGTTGTTATCGGCCCTGAGGTAAAGGAGGTGGATTCCAAAAGGGAAACATCGTCGTAAATTTGCTTTATCCGCCTGTAAATAAATTTCTCGACACGGATCTGAAGTATGAGGAAGGAAGCCAGGAACGTAAGCAGGATGAACAAAAGGAACCACGGCCAGTAGGCCTCCAGAAACTGCTCATAGTACAGGAAAGCGAATACGCCAACAGATAGGGCTATGGTAATAAACAGAGAAGACCGGAAGGCAAAGCGGTAGGATTTTCGGAGCTTAATGGCCATTACTGCACATACTTATACCCCACTCCCTTGACGGTTTTGAAATGGTCCTCCCCAATTTTTTCCCGCAATTTCCGGATATGGACATCAATGGTGCGCCCTCCCACCACTACTTCCTGCCCCCAGACCTTATCGAGGATCACTTCCCGCTTGAATACCTTGTCCGGTTTGGAAGCGAGCAGGGCGAGCAATTCAAATTCCTTACGGGGCAACACCATTTCCTCCCCGTCATTGATGACTTTGTACTCCTCCCTATTGATGACAAGTTTCCCAACCTCGAGGATATCATCAGTGGATTCTTCTCCCTTTTTAAGACGTCTCAAAAGGGATTTCACCTTGCTGACAAGCACTTTTGGCTTGATGGGCTTGGTAATGTAGTCATCTGCCCCGGCATCAAAACCGGCAACCTGAGAGTAATCCTCACTCCGGGCCGTGAGAAAGGCAATAATGGTATCCTCCAGACCCCTGGTTTTGCGTATGATTTCGCAGGCTTCGATCCCATCCATTTCAGGCATCATCACATCGAGGATGATAAGGTGGGGTTGTTTCTTTTTGGCCTTTTCGATGGCTTCCAGGCCGTTATTTGCCATGTAGACCTTATAGCCCTCGGAGGAAAGGTTGTAACTCAGGATTTCCAGGATGTCCGGTTCGTCATCCACCAGCAAAATCTTGATGTCCTGCTTTTTCATAAAGCGCAATTGGGTTGATTCACCCAAAAATAACCAATAACATCTGAAGGCCCTTTCAGTTAACGTCAATTTAATACAGCTAACCTTTTGGTAACATTTGGAAAAAGCTCCTTTTCCTGTAGGATTTCTCCGCATGCATTTCATCGAATTTTCCGGAAATTTTAAGGGCTCCAAAATCTGCGCGGCATGCAAAAATGCTATATTTGTGACATCCCTTTCGGAATTGTTTGAATATGAAGCACTTCTACGTCCTGTTTTTCTTCCTTATGTTCAATGTGGGCTTCGGGCAACAGACCTCCGATAAAGGGGATATTGAAGGGTTCAAATTGTATCCGAACCCGGTTACCGAAGGCAGGGTTTACATCGTCACTGCCAAGAACCAGCCCAAGAAAATCAGGATTTTTGACGTACTTGGCACTCCGGTTCTGGAAACGACCATCCTCGGAAACGAACTCAACCTTTCCGGTTTGAACGCCGGAATTTATCTTATTCAGGTCTACGAAAAAGATAAAGTGGCCACCCGGAAACTTATCATCAAGTAGGACGTTCCCGTCGCCTTCTCCCTTCGACCAAATACCTTTTTCATCGACGAAAGGCTAAGCCGTTTGACTTAACCTACAAGAATCCGTAATACACAACAATTTGTTCCCCCGGAAACTTCCGGATGATATATTTAGGGTGTTGATCCCAAATCAATACCATCGATGAAGCAACTTTTCCTACTGATTTGCTTTATGGGTCTTTTTGCTGTTTCCGCCCAGGAAAAGCCGTCTGACGACGGGAAGGACCGGGTGGAATTCAAACTGAATCCCAATCCCGTTTACGATGGGGTGGTTTATATAGAATCTGACCTGAGAGGCCCCAAAACGGTCCGTATTTACGACCTTTTCGGAAAAACAGTCCTCGAGAAACGCATCGAAACCGAAAAACTGCACCTCGGTTCCCTGGTGCCCGGGGTTTACATGGTGCAATTAAGACATAAAGGGCATCTGGCCACCAAAAAACTGGTGATCCGATAGGCGCGTATTCTGCCACGTTCAGCTATCCATATAAAAGGCCAGGACGGTTTTTTGGCTATTTTTGCGTCAAGCCTTCATTATGGAAAGTCGCCGGATCTTCGGGATAGAAACCCCGGGGGAATTTGAGACCTGCGCCCTGGAAACCTTTCAGGAGCAATATCACCAGGTTCCCGTATACAGGGAGTTTTGCGACCTGTTGGGCAAAAACCCGACCAATGTCCGATGCCTTGACGACCTTCCCTTCCTTCCTATTGAATTCTTCAAAACCCACAAGGTTTTACGGAAAGGAACAGAGGCCGAGACCGTTTTCAGAAGTAGCGGGACCACAGGCAGCTCCCTGAGCCAGCACTACATTGCGGATCTGGAGTGGTACCGGAAAAGCTTCCTCCTGGGATTCGAGTACTTTTACGGACCCCCATCGAATTACTGTATCCTTGCCTTGCTTCCCTCCTACCAGGAACGTCCGGACTCTTCCCTTATCTATATGGTAAGCGACCTGATCTCCCGCAGCGGGCATCCCGAAAGCAGGTTCGCCGGAACAAATCCCGATTCCCTCTACCGCACCCTGGAGGGCCTGGAAAAATCTGGCAAAAGGCAGGTTTTGCTCATCGGGGTCTCTTTTGCGTTGCTGGATCTGGCAAACCGTAACCCCCGTATCCTGGAAAGAACGATCGTAATGGAAACCGGGGGGATGAAAGGACGCAGGAAGGAAATGGTTCGGGAGGAACTTCACCAAATCCTCCGGTCCGGTTTTGGATTGGCAGAGGTCCACTCCGAATACGGGATGACCGAACTGCTTTCCCAGGCCTATTCAAAGGGGGCCGGCCTTTTCAGGTGCCCGCCCTGGATGCAGGTTCGGACCAGGGATCCGGAAGATCCACTTTCCTATGTGGGTTTCGGACGAACCGGGGGCATCAACGTGATCGACCTGGCGAACCAGGATTCCTGCTGTTTTCTGGCCACACAGGACCTTGGGCGCTTATATGCCGATGGAAGCTTCGAGGTACTGGGCCGGTTTGACCATTCGGACATTCGGGGCTGCAACCTGATGACCCTTTAGATGGATTATACCTGTTATTCCACTACCAGTATGAAGTAGTTCTTCTTGCCGCGCTGCAAGAGGATAAATCGGTCCCGGATCAGGTCGGCCTCTGTAAGGGTATGGGCTTCATTCACCCGGGTTTTGTTTACCGAAATGGAATTTTGCTTCAGTTCCCTCCTGGCTTCTCCGTTGGATTTCAAAAACCCCGTTCTGGCTGACAGGGCTGCAATCATGTCCAGTCCCCCTTCCAATTCTTTCCTGGAGATCTGCGCCTGGGGCACCCCTTCAAAAATTTCGAGGAATAATTCCCGGCTAAGGGCCTTAAGGGATTCTGCAGTTGATTTTCCGAACAGGATCTCACTGGCTTTCTCAGCGCTTTCCAGATCCTGGGCCGAATGAACCATGGATGTCAGCTCCTCTGCAAGCCGGCGCTGCAACTGCCGCTGGTGCGGGGCTTCCTTATGGGCGGCGACCAGGTCTTCTATTTCCTCCCTTGAGAGGAAGGTGAAAATTTTGATATACTTTTCGGCGTCCGTATCCGAGGTATTCAACCAGTACTGATAAAACTTGTAAGGGGAGGTCTTATGGGCATCCAGCCAGACGTTTCCGCTTTCCGTCTTCCCGAATTTCGTCCCGTCCGCCTTGGTGATCAGCGGACAGGTCAGGGCGTATCCCTTTCCCCCGTCGATCCGACGGATCAGTTCCGTACCAGTGGTGATATTCCCCCACTGGTCGCTCCCCCCCATTTGCAGGGTACACCCGTACTTGCGGTGAAGGTGAAGGAAGTCATAGCCCTGCACGAGCTGGTAGGTAAACTCCGTGAAGGACATGCCTTCCTTTGAATCCTCTGACAGTCGTTTTCTAACCGAATCCTTGGCCATCATGTAGTTGACTGTAATGTGCTTCCCAACATCCCTGATAAACTCAAGGAAGGTGATGCCCTTCATCCAGTCGTAGTTGTTGACCAACAGGGCTGCATTCTCACCGTCTTTGTTAAAATCCAGAAATCGCGAGAGTTGCTCCTTTATGGCCTCCTGATTGAAGCGCAGGGTGGTTTCGTCAAGAAGGTTTCGCTCCGCCGATTTACCTGAGGGATCTCCGATCATCCCCGTAGCTCCCCCGATGAGGGCTATGGGCCGGTGGCCTGCAAGCTGCAGGTGCCGCAGCATCATAACTCCGACCAGGTGCCCGATATGCAGGGAATCCGCAGTGGGGTCAATCCCGACATAGGCGGACTGCATTCCGCTGTTGAGATGTTCTTCCGTTCCGGGCATTATGTCGTGCAACATCCCTCTCCACCTGAGTTCCTCCACAAAATTTGAAACCATGTACTCCAGAAGTTTGGGGCAAATATAATTAAAAGACCCCGCCTGAAAAGACGCCCCGGGTAGGGATTAACCCAGAATCGCTTATTTTTGGCCCATGGTATTCGTTACGGGTGGAAGCGGCCTGGTGGGCAGCCATTTGCTTCTGGATTTACTGCGTTCTGGACATGAGGTCAGGGCCCTCTGCCGCCCTGGCAGTAACCTGGACAGGGTCCGGGAGCTGTTCCGTTGGTACGGGGCCGAAGCCGAGGCCCTGTTTGAGAACATAGAATGGGTTGCCGGGGACCTTACGGATATACCTTCCCTGGACATCGCCATGGAAGGAGCCACTGCCGTCTACCATTGCGGGGCGCTGATCTCCTTTGATCCCAGGGACAGGAGCAAACTGCTGAAAGTTAATCATGAGGGTACCCGGAATATTGTCAATCTTTGCCTTCACAAGGGAATTCCCCGTCTATACTACACGAGTTCCATAGCCACCATAGGAGGCACCAGCGGCAGCGTATCGGAAAACGACCTTTGGGACCCGGCCCACTCGAATGTCTATGCGACCAGTAAGTACCTTGCCGAAATGGAAGTCTGGAGAGGGGGGCAGGAAGGCCTGCAAACCGTATTGGTAAATCCAGGGGTAATTCTGGGGCCGGGATTTTGGTCTGAAGGCAGCGGAAGGATCTTCTCCCGGCTTGATTCCGGACTTAAAATTGCGCCTCCGGGGAGTACAGGTTTTGTCGGCGTTTGGGACGTGATCCGGGCCATGAAGGCCCTGGGAGAGTCCCAAAGTCTGAACGAGCGGTTTATACTGGTAACCGAAAACCTGGAATATTTCAGCATATTCCAGAAAATTGCGGAACTCCTGGGGGTAGCTCCGCCAAAATCCGTTCTTGCCCCCTGGCAGTTGGAAGTGTTATGGCGCCTGGATTGGGTGAGATCCCATGTGGGAGGTGGTAAACGACGCCTCAGCAAGTCTATTGCGCATTCCCTAAGACTGCCGGTTCAGTACAGCAGTAAAAAAATCCAGGAAAGGATTGGCTTCCGGTTTGAACCCCTTGATGAGGTGCTTCAGGGATGTGCCGATAATTTCAGGGAACTCAGGAATAAGTCTCAGTCGTAATGCTCGTCTTCGGGCAGGCTGTCCGAAGTCTGGGACCGCGCCTGCATAATGATCTCCGAGATGCTGTCCCGCTTTTTGGTCAGCCGTTCTTCAACTGCCTCATAGATTTTCTGATACTCCGCCGGTATTGAGGCGTAGTATAAATCACTGCGGACAAATTGCAGGCTGTCAATCCCGTATTTATCGAAAAGAAATTCCATAGTCTCCAGATCATTTTCTTCCAGCACCTGGGGATAGCTGTTGTCAATGGCGTCGAGAAGGGCCATGTCGTAGAGGATATCCGCCATCTTTCCCCTGGGGATCAGGTTTTCCGGTTCCTCCATCAGTTTCTTTCCACAGGAAAGTGCCAAAAAGCAGCACAAAGCGATTAGGTATCGTCCCATCATCGGTCAAAAGTAAGTCTGCGGGCATGCCTTTCATCTGAAAGCCTGCCCTGTTCAAATGCCGGGTGGCCATTCACAAAGGTATAGAGAACACTGGAATGAAACTGCTGTCCTTCAAAGGGAGACCAGCCACACTTGTAAAGGATGTTCTCCCGCTGGACAGTCCAGGGCCGGTCGGGGGCAACTGCGGTAAGGTCCGCATAGTAACCCTCTCGGAGGTATCCCCTTTTTTCGATGTCAAAAAGGATGGCCGGGTTGTGGCACATTTTCTGTACAATTTTTTCCAGGGGAATAACCCCCTCCCGGAATTTCTCCATAAGGGCAGGCAGGACGTGCTGTACCAAAGGCCCTCCGGATGGGCACTGCGTATACGGATGTTGTTTCTCCTCCAGGGTATGGGGGGCATGGTCGGTGGCCAGGACATCGATTCGGTCATCCAATACCGCTTCCCAGAGCTGCGTTCGGTCGGCTGCGGTTTTAACGGCAGGATTCCACTTGATCAAAGTTCCTTTGGTTTCGTAATCGTTA
>CBDUBB010000040.1:0-11935 GCA_965365265.1 uncultured Flavobacteriaceae bacterium | reverse complement strand
TCTTTTTCAGAAGTCTTTAATCCCGTAATTAATTTTTCCTTCTCCTTGTCAAATTCTTCCTGGGTAAAATTTGGATTGAGGGCTGCATCAGCCAGTAATTCCATAAGTCTTGGGAAATATTTGCTCAGGCTAGACCCGTAGGCCCCCTGGGAATAAATTTCCAGACTGGCACCCATAAAGTCGATTTCCTCGTTAAAGGCATCCATTGAGATGCTTTTGGAACCTTTTCCCAGCATGCTTCCTGTCAGACTTGCCACTCCCGCCTTATCTCCTTCATAAATAGGAGGGTTATCGATATCCAGTTGTACGGATACCCGGGGGAGTTTATGGTTTTCGACGACCAGAACGGTAAGACCGTTGCCCAGGCTGAACTGTTCCGCTTTATCCAGCTTTATTTTAGGTGCAGGCCCGGGTTCCGGTATCTTGGTGCGGTCTATTTGGGCATGGAGCGATAGCGCTACCAACGCGAGTACGAGGGTAAAAAACAGCTTTTTCATAGTCTTAATTATCCATTTTATCTCCGGGGAGGTATTCTATTACCGCCCGCTGGGTTGGTTTTAGGTATTTTACGGCCACATCCCGTATTTCTTCACGAGTAATGGATCTGTATATTTCAATTTCCTTGTTAATCAGGGAAGTGTCCCCGTAAAGCATATAATTGGTAGCCAGAGAACCAGCAATTCCTGCTATGGTGGAATTTGCGTTGACGAAGTTGTTCTCAAATTTATTCAGTAGTTTTTCATAGTCCTTTTCCGAGATCAGCCCCATCCGTAGCGCCTGAACCTCTTCTTCAATTTCGGTAACCAGTGTCTGCAGGGGGGTCTCTCCCACGGGAAGTCCAAAAATGAGGTACATTCCATAGTCTTCCTGGCCGATGTTGAAGGCTCCTATTTGCAAGGCCTGTTTCTGCTCATCCACCAGTTTCTTGTACAGTTTGGAACTTCTGCCATCGCTGAGATAGGTGGAGATCATGTCCAGGACTCGGGCGTCCCTGTCGGTAAATCCAGGAGTGCGATAAGCAACCATGGCAGCAGGGATCTGAATATTCGGGTCGTAGGCCTTTGTGCGAATTTCTTGTGTAATGGGGCTTTCTTTCGGGAAATCCCGTACGATGTCACTACCTTTTGGGATGGGTCCAAAATACTGGGCAATAAGATCTTTGGTTTTGGAGATGTCGAGATCCCCTGCCACTACAAGTACTGCATTGTTGGGAACGTAGTATTTCTCATTGTAGGCCCTTACGTCTTCCAGCGTAGCCTGTTCCAGGTCTTTCATATAACCTATGTTCGGATCCTTGTAGGGGTGAACTTCAAACAGGGTTTCCCCGAGTACCGGAAGGAGTTGTCCATAAGGACTGTTGTCATACCTCAATCGACGTTCTTCCTTAACTACTTCGATTTCGCGATCCAGGGCTTCCTTGCTGATCGTTGGGTGCAATAAGCGCTCAGATTCCAGCCAAAGCCCTAATTCGAGATTGTTTGAAGGGAATAGTTCGTAATAATAGGTCCGATCCTGGGAGGTATTCGCATTGTTCTGCCCTCCGCGGGTGGAAATAATTTCGTCCCAGCCCCCTGTGGGGATATTCTTGGAACCGTCAAAGAGGAGGTGCTCAAAAAGATGCGCAAAACCGGTACGCCCTTCGGTGCGATCTTTACCTCCGACGTGATACATAATTGAGGTAATAACCACGGGAGCGGTATTGTCCTGGTGAAGGATTACATGCAGGCCATTGTCCAGGTCGTATTCCTCATAGGAAACTTCCTGGGCCTTCAGGATGCCTGCCACCGCTAATAAAAGCGTAAAAAGTGTGATTTTTTTCATTTTTGCTCAAGTGTTAAATAGGTTGCCGAATATACGGACAAACACTCAAAAATTAAAAAGGTTTCAGACATAAAACCCATTCCTTCCAGGAGCTGTTTAACAGACCTTTATCATAATATGTAACAGATTCGGCTTATATTATGGAAAACTAATCATTCAACGCTTATGATGCGATTTGCACTACCGGTGCGATTTGGCATTGCCACCAGCGGCAGCCTGATCGCCTACTTTTTGGTCCTATCACTATTTGACCTTCACACCAATGTTTTTTACAGCCTTTTCAACGGGGTAATTACGGGGTTCGGAATCTATGAGGCCATAAAATATTACAAACTCGAGCTGGGAAAGGAGTTCACCTATGGTAGGGGATTCGTGGCAGGGGTGACAGTGGGTTTTGTCGCCACGGTATTGTTTACGATTTTCTTCGCTCTTTACAGCACAGAGGTCAGTGCGGATTTTCTGCAGAACCTGTCTGCCACCTTCTTCCAGGATTTCAGGAATTTTGAGGCAATCGTTTTCTTCACCGTTGCCATCATGGGCTTTGCAACTTCCATAGTACTAACCCTGGCCTTTATGCAGCTTTTTAAGGGGAGCAACAACCCAGGTAAAAAATCTGCCTAAAAACAGGTGAAAGTGCTTGCACATTGGGGATTAAGCCCTATATTTGCACCCGCCTTACCGGAAAGTCATTTGGATGATGGCTTTACAGGCTAAAGTTCTAGATCATTTTAAATTAATGCTATGTACGCAATTGTAGAGATAGCAGGGCAGCAATTCAAAGTTGCGAAAGACCAGAAGGTATTCGTACATCGTCTCAAAGAAGAGGAGGGCAAAAAAGTGTCTTTTGACCAGGTACTCCTCATCGGAGATGGCGATAACATTACCGTTGGCGCCCCGGCTATAGATGGTGCAGCTGTAGAGGCTAAAATTGTAAAGCACCTGAAGGGAGACAAAGTGATTGTCTTCAAGAAAAAGAGAAGAAAAGGCTACCGTAAAAAGAATGGACACCGTCAATTCCTTACGGAACTGGTGATCGAGGAGATCGTTGCCAAGGGAGCTAAAAAGACCGCTGCCAAGAAAGAAGCACCGGTCAAAAAGGAGGCTCCCAAGAAGGAAGAAGCGGCCCCTAAGGCAGCTACCCCTAAGAAGGAGTCCAAGCCAGTTGAAGATCTTGGATCAAAAACGGTGGCTGAATTGAAGGCCCTTGCAAAGGATAAAGGAATATCAGGATATTCCTCTATGAAGAAGGCAGAGCTCATTGAAGCTTTGTCCGGTAAATAAAGCGTAACCGGGAAGCATCCCGATAAATTTTTATATCATGGCACACAAGAAAGGTGTTGGTAGTTCCAAGAACGGAAGGGAGTCGGAATCTAAACGCCTGGGCGTTAAGATTTTCGGCGGACAAAAGGCCGTTGCGGGAAATATCATCGTACGTCAGCGCGGAACCAAGCACAATGCCGGTGACAATGTGTATGTGGGAAAGGACCACACCCTGCATGCCAAAGTTGACGGGATTGTTCGCTTCGACAAGAAATCAGGAGGGAAATCCTTTGTTTCCATAGAGCCTTACGAAGCATAAGGACTACTTTGTTTAAAAACCAGACCCGGCTTTTTCAGGCCGGGTTTTTTTGTGGACTGCTGATCGTTAGGCATGGATTAGTTCTTCAGAATACTATAACAGGCCAGGCAAACTGAAATCCCTGGAAATAAAAAACCCCGGAAGCATTTTTGCTTCCGGGGTTTTATCTTGGTGCCAACTTCTAGTACCTGTAGTAATCCGGCTTGAAAGGACCCTCCTGGTCCACCCCAATGTATTTGGCCTGTTCAGGTCGCAGACGGGTCAGTTCGGCTCCCAGCCTTGCCAGGTGCAGCTCAGCCACCTTTTCATCCAGATGTTTGGGCAGGGTATATACTTTATTATCGTATTTGTCTGAGTTGTTCCACAACTCGATTTGCGCCAGGGTCTGGTTGGTAAAGCTGTTGCTCATGACAAAGCTCGGATGGCCCGTGGCGCAGCCCAGATTGACGAGGCGGCCTTCGGCCAGGACAATGATGTCCTTTCCGTCCAACGTATATTTATCCACCTGGGGTTTTATCTCGTCCCGGGTATGCCCGTAGTGGGTATTCAACCAGGCCATATCGATTTCATTGTCGAAATGCCCGATATTACAAACGATGGCCTTGTCCCGCATGGCTTTAAAATGCTCTTCCCGAAGAATGTCCTTGTTGCCGGTGGCTGTTATGATTATATCGGCCTGCTCAACCACGGTTTCAAGGCGCTTCACCTCGTACCCGTCCATGCATGCCTGGAGCGCACAAATCGGATCGATTTCTGTAACGGTAACGATGGCCCCCGCCCCGCGGAAAGAAGCTGCGGTCCCTTTGCCGACGTCTCCATATCCTGCAACCACGACGCGCTTACCTGCCAGCATAGTGTCGGTAGCCCGGCGTATGGCATCCACCGCACTTTCACGGCATCCGTATTTGTTGTCGAATTTGGATTTGGTGACCGAATCATTCACATTGATGGCCGGTACAGGCAGGCTTCCGTTCTTTACACGTTCGTACAGCCGAAGCACCCCTGTGGTGGTTTCCTCGGAAATCCCCCGGATCCCCTTTGCCAGCTCAGGGTATTTATCGAGCACCATGTTGGTCAGGTCACCCCCGTCGTCCAGGATCATGTTTAAAGGAGCGCGTGATTCCCCGAAAAACAGGGTCTGTTCGATACACCAGTCGAATTCTTCCTCACTCATGCCCTTCCAGGCATAAACGGGAATGCCGGCAGCGGCAATGGCAGCAGCGGCGTGGTCCTGAGTGGAAAAGATATTACAGGAACTCCATGTAACCTCTGCCCCGAGTTCCACAAGGGTTTCGATCAGGACAGCCGTTTGTATCGTCATGTGGAGGCAACCCGCGATCCGGGCTCCCTTCAGGGGTTTTGTCTTTCCAAATTCCTTTCTCAGGGCCATCAGGCCGGGCATCTCTGCCTCTGCCAGTTCAATTTCCTTTCGCCCCCATTCCGCCAGGGTAAGGTCTTTTACTTTGTAGGGGAGGTATTCTACTGCTTTCGTGCTCATGTTTCCGTTTAATTTTGTCATCTTTATGCGGGGATTCCGTCAGGGGCTACCCTTAACAAAGAATTGTTTTGGCACAATCTAAAATCACGCCTTTTTCCGCCTTAAAAATCAGGGTACAAAGGTACTGATAAGTTTGCAAAACTATGCCACTCTATAAATCACTACATCCTGCCTCCGACATCCGGGTATACATCTGGAAAATTGAGGAACCAGAATCATGGCTTTCCAGGGACGTGGTACTCACCCCACATTGCCAGCGACGGGTGGAAGGCATGCATTCCGAGCTCCACCGCCGCGGGTTCCTGAGCATCCGGCACCTCATGGCAGAAGCCGGCTACAAAGATGCCGACCTGTATTACGATGGGAACGGAAAGCCCCACCTTACGGACGGAACACATATTTCAATTACACATTCCTTTGAATTTACGGGGATCATTCTCTCCCGCCAACACGAAGTAGGCATCGATATAGAGAAACAGCGGGATAAGATCCTGAGGATTGCCCACAGGTTCACCCCCATCCGCGAATACCACAGTGTTGCCAATGAGGAGGCCATGGTCCGCAAACTTACGATGATCTGGGGGGCCAAAGAATCGCTTTACAAAATAATGGGGGTACCCGGAGTCAGCTTTCTGGATCATATCTGTGTTGCTGACTTTGAGCTGGGGGATCAGGGCACCTCCGCCCGGGTCATGTTCGAAGGCAGGCGTACGGATTTTGATACATTTTTCCTCGAATTTGAGGGATTTACCTGTGTATATGCCCTTCAGAAGCCACCGGTGGCGCTCTGAGGAGCCCTGTGTCGTGCAAGTCGGGCAGGTCTTCTACCTTTGCAATCCAAACCAATACGCATGAAAGTCTCCGTTGAACTTACCTTCAGCCCGCTTCAGGACAACTACGAACCAGAGATCATCCGGTTTATAAAGGCCCTGAGGGATTCAGGCCTCACTGTTTTAGAAAATCCTTTGAGCACTCAGGTCTTTGGGGACTACGAAAGAGTCATGGAGGTGCTCCAGCGCGAGATGCACCATAGCCTGGAAGCCGTTGGACAGGGGGTATTTTTTATAAAGATGGTCAAATCCGACCGCAGCAGGTATGAGCCCCATTTTTGACTTCTTCTTCGATCCTTACCGGGAACGGGAGGGGTATTTGATCTTTTTGGAAGCCAT
Organism: uncultured Flavobacteriaceae bacterium; assembly: GCA_965365265.1. GTDB lineage: Bacteria > Bacteroidota > Bacteroidia > Flavobacteriales > Flavobacteriaceae > Robiginitalea. The sequence continues at coordinate 5,868 of CBDUBB010000040.1, read as the reverse complement.
CGCCCTGGTTTTCGGGATCGCCAGTGTGGTCTATGCACAGCGGGAGAACATCCTGGTGTTTCCCACAGGTCTGGTCGCCACCCTTATCACCATGTATATCTTCTTTCAGGATCGGCTCCTGGGGGACATGATGATCAATCTCTACTATTCGCTGATGAGTATCTACGGTTGGTGGAACTGGGCCAGGCGAAAGGAAGGTGCGGTTGTGGTACATATTTCACGCACCAATCGAAAGGAGAAATTTATGGGATTGCTTTTGTTCCTTGCAACGGCCGCACTGAATTACGGGGTGTACCGGCTATTCGGGACTGAAATAGGCCCGACCAACTATGTCGATATCCTTACTTCTGGAATCTTTTTTACGGCTATGTGGTATATGGCTACCAAGAAGCTGGAAAACTGGACCCTCTGGATCCTCGCGGACCTGATAACGGTTCCCCTGTATGCCTACCGGGGGTGGGGAATGCTTTCCCTGCAGTACCTCATATTCACTATCTTGGCGATCCAAGGTTATATCGCATGGAAGAAGCTCTTAGACAAGAACCTTCAGACATCCTGAAAGTAGTGGTTTTCGGCCCGGAATCTACCGGGAAAACCACCCTGGCCAGGGACCTGGCGGACTACTACCGGGCCCCCTGGGTTCCGGAATATGCACGGGAGTACCTTCAGGAAAAATGGGACCGGGAACAGCAGACTTGCCAGCCCGAGGACCTGCTTCCCATTGCGATCGGGCAGATGCGCCTTGAAAATGCACTGACCAAAGAGGCTGACCGGCTGCTGATCTGCGATACAGACCTGTTGGAGACCAAAGTTTACTCGGAAGCGTATTACCTGGGGTATTGTGACCCCATTCTTGAAAAATTCGCCCTTGAAAATCAATACGACCTGTACTTTCTGACGGGGATAGATGTACCCTGGGAGGCTGATGACCTGAGGGACAAACCCGGGGAGCGGGAAAAAATGTACGCCTACTTTAAGGATGCCCTTCAGACCCATAACCGGAGATTTGTTATCTTAAAAGGCAGCCGGGCTACCCGGCTTCAACTCGCAATCCGACACATCGATAAATTATTGAATACATGAAATTATTTACAGAAGAGGATAAATCCCTTTTGACTGAAAAAGGAATCAGCACCCGACAGGTAACTGAGCAAATCCAGACATTCCAGGAGGGGATTCTGCCCATCCACCTTGGCAAGGCTGCTGTTATCGGGGATGGAATTGAACGGCTCACCCCTGAAGAACAGCAATGGCTTAGGAAGCATTACCAGTCACATGCAGAAGGGTTGAAAATTGTAAAATTTACTCCGGCTTCGGGGGCCGCTTCCCGCATGTTCAAGGCTTTATTTGCTTTTCTGGAGACATTCGATCCCGGCAAACAGGCTCTTGAAGACTTTCTTTCCGATGGGAAAAACCGGTCCATAAAGGCCTTTTATGAAGGCCTTGAAAAATTCCCGTTCTATGAAACTGTACAGTCACGCATTGAGGGTAAATACAAAACTCAGGAAGAATTTCTCTATGCGTTCGTGGAGGAAATGCTATCTGAAAACGGCCTCAATTACGGGTTTTACCCCAAGGGGCTGTTGCCCTTCCACAAATACGGAACACATCTGGCCACTCCGCTGGAGGAGCATCTGAAGGAAGGAGCCGCGTATGCCCGGAGCACTGACCAGGCCCGCCTCCACTTTACAATTTCTTCTCAGCACCAGTCCATGTTTGAAGCGGAATACAAGCGGGTCGGAAACCGCATATCCGGACGGACTGGCTGTACCTTCGAAGTCACCTATTCCTATCAGAAGGCGGCAACCGATACCCTGGCGGTAACCCCGGATAACCAACCGTTTCGGGACCGGGATGGGCGGTTGCTCTTTAGGCCCGGAGGACACGGGGCCCTGTTGGAAAACCTCAATGAGCAGGAGGCCGATTTGTTGTTTATCAAGAACATCGACAATGTGGTGCCAGAGCATTCCCTGGAAGAAATCAGCGCCTGGAAGGAAGTGCTGGGAGGCTACCTTCTCAAGGTACAGGGCCAGGCTTTCCGGTTCAGCCGGATGCTGGAGGAGGGAGCCCTGGATCACGACCTGATGAAAAGAGTAAGAGACTTTCTGGAGGACAATCTGAATGTGCGGATGCCTGAGGCCTACGCCGGATACAGCCTTGAAGAAAAACTCGCTGTCCTGAAGGATAAGCTGGATCGGCCCATCCGCATATGCGGGATGGTTCGAAATGAGGGAGACCCGGGAGGTGGGCCATTCTGGATCAGGGATGCCAATGGGAACGAATCCCTACAGATCGTGGAATCCGCCCAGGTGGACATGGGTAGTGAGAAACAAAAGGAAATATTTGAGCAGGCCACTCATTTCAATCCGGTGGATCTGGTGTGCGGGGTAAGGGATGCCTATGGAAAGAAATACAACCTCATGAACTTCAGAGATCCCAAACAGGGATTTATCACTGATAAAACCTACGAAGGAAGGCCGCTGAAAGCCCTCGAGCTTCCCGGGTTGTGGAACGGGGGGATGGCTTACTGGAACACGGTTTTCGTGGAGGTCCCCATCACCACCTTCAACCCTGTCAAAACGGTAAATGACCTTTTAAAAACAGCCCATCAGGCAGGCCCTGACTGATTATTTCGAAGACCTGTTTTTTGATAGCCTTCGAGTATGTATCTTTGCCCTATCTCACAAGGGGTGCTCTGGCCTCCGGTAGTAATTGACCGTTTGTGCCGGGCTGAGATTATACCCGATGAACCTGGGCAGGTAATGCTGCCAAGGGAGGACTGAGAGGACCTGCAGTCCGGGCTCCCGGACCGACAGGCATCTTTCCTGCCAGGGTGGAGTACACCAAATCATGATGTGTAACAGGAATAATGGCCCCTTTTATTCGTAACCATTTACGAATGAAGAAAGCTTTGCTGATTGGATTTGTCCTGGGAATTCCCCTCCTTGGGGCTGCTCAGGAAAAGCAGAAGGACACAGTGGAGACCGATGAAATCGTACTTGATGAAGTCCTGGTATCTGCCGTTCGGGTCACACGGGAATCCCCGGTAACCTTTTCCAACCTGAAAAAAGCGCGGATCCAAAAGCGCAATCTCGGACAGGACATTCCCATCCTGATGAATTACCTCCCGTCCGTGGTGACTACCTCAGACGCAGGAGCAGGGATCGGCTACACCGGGATTCGGGTCCGCGGGAGTGATGCCACGAGGGTGAACGTAACCATTAATGGAATCCCCTATAATGACGCTGAATCCCAGGGGACTTTTTGGGTCAATATGCCGGATTTTGCCTCATCCACAGAGAGCCTTCAGTTGCAGAGAGGGGTCGGAACCTCCACAAATGGAGCAGCGGCTTTTGGAGCCAGCCTTAATATCCTGACGGATGCCTTTTCCCAGGAGGCTTATGCGGAACTGTCAGGCTCTGCAGGGAGTTTCAACACCCACAAGGCCACGGCGAAATTCAGCACGGGTTTGCTTTCCGACCATTTTGAGCTCTCCGGCCGGTTGTCCCGGATTGCCTCCGATGGCTATATCGACCGGGCCTCCTCCGACCTCAACTCTTATTTCCTGCAGGGAACTTTTGTGAATAAAAATACCCTTATCAAAGGGTTGTTGTTCGGCGGGCACGAAATCACTTATCAGTCCTGGTATGGGTTCGACCCGGACCTGCTCGCTGCTATCGGGGTGGATAACAACCTCGAAACCAACCGGAGGTATAACGTGGCCGGGATCCAATTCGATGAAAGCGGGAATTTTGAAGGGTTTTACGAAAACCAGGTTGACAATTATAAGCAGGACCATTTCCAGCTTCACTGGAACCAGCAGTGGACCCCTTCGCTTCAAACCAATGTCGCCCTTCACTATACCCGGGGCAGGGGATTCTTTGAAGAGTACGTGGATGAATGGTACTACACCAACATCCTGTTTGCCCCTGACGCCCAGCTCAGTTTCCTCGGGCTGGATAACCCGATCATCAACGGGGAGGAGGTTACTGCAATGGATTACATCAGGAGGCGTTGGCTGGACAATGATTTCTACGGCACCGTTTTTTCCGGGGACTACAGAAAAGGCCCCTGGCACCTGACGGTGGGTGGCGGATGGAATACCTACCGGGGGGACCATTTTGGAGAGGTCATCTGGGCGCGGTACTCCGGGGAACTGGAGCGGGGTGACCGCTATTACGAAGACGATTCCCAGAAGGATGACCTGAATGTGTTCGCCAAGGCCAACTACCTGCTCGATGAAAAATGGCGCTTTTTTGTGGATTTGCAATATCGGGGGGTGCGGTACCAGGCCAATGGACAGGAGACGGGATTGGTGGATGACAGGTTCCGTTTTTTCAACCCGAAACTGGGGCTCACCTACCGCCTGAACCCTTTTCAGAACCTTTATTTTTCCTATGCTGTAGCCAACAGGGAGCCCAACCGGAACGATTATGAAAACGGGAACCCAAAACCGGAACGGTTACACGATCTTGAGTTGGGCTGGAGGTATCAGAAAAATGACGCGAGCGTGAATGCCAACCTGTATTACATGAGATACCGGGACCAGCTGGTGCTTACAGGGGAACTGAACGATGTGGGGGCCCCGGTCCGCGCCAATGTGGGGGACAGCTACCGGTTTGGCCTGGAGATCGATGCGGATATCCCCCTGGGAGCCAAACTCCGCTGGCAGCCAAACCTGGCGGTGAGCACCAATAGAAATGTGGACTATTTCTTTCGAAGGGACGGGGAATTACAGAACCTGGGCAATACACCCATCGCGTACTCACCCGGGGTGGTGGCCGGGAGCAGGCTCGTTTATCGCCCCCTGGAAAATTTGGAACTCGGGCTGCTCACCAAATATGTGGGAGAGCAGTACATGAGCAATATAGAGGCCGAGAAGTCCCGTCTGGATGCCTACAGCCAGACGGATTTTAACCTTCAGTATCACATTCCGTCTGAAGGCTGGTTACCGGACACCACCTTTTCGTTACTGGTTAACAACCTGCTTGATGCCAAATTCAGTTCAAATGGGTATTTCTACACCTTTGACGATGATTTCAGCAATCCGGGGGTAATTACCACGGTGGAGGGGGTGGGATACTATCCCCAGGCCGGGATCCACTTTTTGGCCGGGGTCACGCTCAGGTTCTGAGACCCCAGTAAAGTGTCAGTTGGTGATCACCAGGGTACTGCCGCTCAGGCTGGCCCTGTATTCCAGCATATCGTAGTACCGGTTGTCATCCGATGGCCTGTTCAGTTGTTGTCCGGTAAACAGGCTGTATTCGAAATCCTCACAGGAACATCTGGCGTTTTGTCCCTCAACGGACATGGTGGAGCAGGAATTGGGGGCATGATTGGGACAGCTTGCCTCAAAGGCCCGGAAGATGTCGAAACCTGAATTCATAACGAAGACCCCGCGGATACCCACTCCGGAATTACCGATGTAAACCGGATTGCCGATGGTAAGTAAGGGGCTGTACAGAGGGAGGTTGAGGTTGATCTCGTAACGGAATCCAATCTCCTGCAGGTAGGGGTTCCGTCTACCGGTATCATTGTCACAACATACCAGGGTAAAAAGAAGGATAACTGACAAAAGGAGGGGGTGACGGGCCATGGTTTCAGGATTCTGTTCCACAAAAATCCGTAAAAATTGCCTATATTTGTTTAAATCCTCTGAATAACTTGCATCCTCTGCAGGTTAAAGGGGATTTTCTATTTATTCAATACTACGACTATGAGTAAGGTATCCTATTACACTGAAGAAGGGCTCCGGAAGTTGAAGGATGAATTGAACCACCTGCGGGATGTTGAGCGGCCTAAGGCCTCCCAGGCTATAGCCGACGCAAGGGATAAGGGAGACCTTTCGGAAAATGCAGAGTACGATGC
>CBDUBB010000039.1:0-11966 GCA_965365265.1 uncultured Flavobacteriaceae bacterium | reverse complement strand
CCCTGTCGATCTGAACCTGCAGGCTCCCATCCAGGGAAAACACTCCCCCCCGAAACCGGACGCCAGGTTCTCCAAAGGTGGCCAAAGCTCCGATAGGGGCGGTACAACCCCCTTCGAGTTCTCTAAGGAATTCCCGCTCCATGGCAGTACAGGCCTCACTTTCCGGATCATTTAAGACTGAAATACGCTCCCGGGTTTCCGTATCGGATTCCCTGCATACCACCAGCATAGCTCCCTGGGCAGGGGCCGGAAGCATCCATTGAAGGGTAGTGTATGTTTCGGGCAATAAACCGATGCGCTCAAGTCCTGCAGCAGCAAATATGGCGGCGTTCCATGGGTTTTCGCGTAACTTTTGCATCCTGGTATTCACGTTCCCCCGGAGGTCCACGATCTCATGGAGGGGGTATCGGTTCAGCCATTGTGCCTTTCTCCTAAGGCTACCTGTAGCGACTACCCCTTCTTCATTCAGAAAATCCAGGCCCTTGTGGACCAGGATATCCAAAGGGTTGGCCCGTTTTAAAACGGCCGCCTGCACGATGCCTTCAGGCAGGGCAGTGGGCACATCTTTCATTGAGTGTACTGCCAGATCAATGCTGCCCTTCAGCAGGGCCACATCCAGGGTTTTGGTAAAGATCCCCGTAATCCCGAGTTCGTAAAGGGGTTTGTCCAGGACCAGGTCTCCCGTGGATTTGACCGGAACCAGTTCGGCTTCGTTACCCCTTTCGGCCAGGCGTTCCTTCACGGTGCGGGCCTGCCAAAGGGCCAATTCGCTGTCCCGGGTGCCTATTCGGAGCCGTTTGCTCATGGAGTTTCGATTTCTAACTGGAATACTTTGCGGATCAGTTCCAGACTTTCTTCTGGGTCAATCTCAGAATCCTTCAGGTGATTTGCAACCTGCCTGGTAATCTTATGGATGATCCTGTCGGAGACTTTATCTGCCTGGTCCTTGTCGAAACCATTTATTTTCCGTGACTGAAAATCCAGCTCTTCTTCTTTTATGGTTTCCAGTTTCTGCTTCAGAGCCTTGATAACAGGCGCAAACCGCCTGCTCTCCAACCATTGATTGAACTCCCTGCAGACTTCCTCGAGAATGGCTTCGGCCTGGGGTATATACTGCTTTCGCGCCTCGAGGGTGCTGTCGGTGACTTTGGATAACTGGTCCAGGTGGACGAGGGTCACCCCGGGTATCTCTGCGATTCCGGGTCCCACGTTCATAGGTATGGATAAATCCAGGATCCAGCGCTGGGATCCGGGAGGTATCATTTCCGGACTGACCGTGGGGGTTATCGCCCCGGTGGCAACGATGAGAATGTCGGACTCCCCAATGGCCTGCTGTAATTCTTCAAAGGGCCGAACGTTCAGCTGGAATTTTCCACCTATGGCCTCGGCCTTCTCCATCGTGCGGTTTATCAGCGTAATATGCGGGTTACGGGTATGCTTGACCAGGTTTTCACAGGTATTTCGCCCGATCTTTCCGGTTCCGTACAACAAGATCCGTCGTTTTTCAATTTCCGGCACCCTGGCCAGCAGGTACTGCACGGCTGCAAAGGCCACAGAAGTAGCCCCTGTGGAAATCCCGGTCTCGTTCTTGATTCGTTTGCTGGCCTGTATCACCGAATTCACAAGCCGTTCCAAAAAAGCATTGGCCAGGCCTTTTTCCCTTGCCTGATAAAAAGCAGCCTTCAGTTGACTGATAATTTCGAAATCCCCAAGGATTTGGCTGTCCAAACCTGCCCCAACCCGAAACAGATGCGAAATGGCCTGTTCATTCTGATAGACATACCCCACAGTCTCAAATTCCTCCTCGGTGCCCTGGGTATGATGGCACAACAATCGAATCAAATGCTGGGGGGCAGAGGCGAACCCGTGAAGCTCGGTCCGGTTACAGGTGCTGGTGACCAACAATCCGTCAATCCCTTCTTCCCTTGCCTGGTCCAGAAGTGCATCGGCGGCGGTCTTTTCCAGTGCAAATTTGCCCCTGAGCAAAGCATCCGCTTTCTGGTAACTGAGACCCACTGTAATAAAGCGATGGTGTTTTGAAATATGGTATTTCTTCATAAGCCCGTTGCCGCTGGCAAAAATATAAGGAATGTTTTGGCAAAAATAACGCTATAGGTTCTTAAAATACCGCTATGGGAGAAAACAAAAGCCTTCCCAATGCATCTGAGCACAATTTCCTTACTTTTGTAGTATCAATGGGCCTTAGGGATTCAACAATTTAGAATCGTTCTAAATAAAAAGACTAATTTTCACCATGGACAATGCCACTAAAAATGTCGCTGAAGGTTCTTTTAAGGAGCTGCCGATCGAATCTGAGTTCATCCTTCTCAAGGCTTCGTCCGAATCCCAAAATCCCGTCCGGATCGAACGCCCTGCCCACCAACGATTCATCCAGTTTCACTTCTGCCTTAAAGGACATGTGCAGTTTATCTACCACGGGGGCCATTATGTGCTGGACCTGCCCAGGGATTCCTCACTCCTGCTTTACAATCCGGAAACCGAACTTCCCCTGCAGGTAGTTCTCAGCCCGGATACCCGTATTTTATCAGTGCTCATGAGCATCCAGAAGTTTCATTCGCTTTTTACCTCAGAAGCCTCCTACATCCCTTTCCTGAGCCCTGAAAACAGGGATAAGAAATACTACCAACAAAACCCGCTTACCCCAACCCTTTCAATCATCCTGAGCCAGCTCTGGAACGAACAGATGTATCCAACGGTGCGCACCCTGTATTGCAAGGGCAAAATTTATGAACTGCTCTCCCTTTACTTCAACAGGAATCCCGAGGCACAAACGGAACAGTGTCCTTTCCTGATGGATGAGGAAAACGTACAACGGATCAGGCAGGCAAAGGAGATTGTGATCGAACGAATGGCAGAACCCCCAACACTTCCCGAACTGGCCGCTGAAATCGGGCTCAGCCTGAAAAAACTCAAGGAGGGATTCAAACAAATCTACGGGGATTCAGTTTTCAGTTTTCTGTTTGACTATAAAATGGAAATGGCCCGAAAACTCCTGGAAACGGGAAAGCACAATGTAAACGAAGTGGGTTTAAAGGTGGGGTACAGCACCGCCAGCCATTTCATTGCGGCATTTAAAAAGAAATACGACACCACGCCCAAGCAGTACCTCCTCTCCCTGGCCCAGCAAGGGGCGTAACCAACAAATCGATTTGAACTTGAAACCGAAAAGAGCCCGATCATGACAAAACTTAACAAGCTCCTGCTGGGAGCGCTATCCTTCCTGGTTTTTTCTGCACCCGCTCATGCCCAGGAGGGGCAAGACCCCGGTGAGGACAGGCGGATCCTGGTATTTACGAAAACCAATGGGTACCGGCATCAATCTATTGAGAAAGGGGTGGCCACCCTTCGGAAACTTTCTGAGGGGGAAGGTTTCTCCCTGGACCATACCGAGGATTCGCTCCTGTTCAACCCAAATACCCTCTCACAATACAAGCTGGTGATCTTTCTGAGTACGACAGGGGATGTCCTGGGACCTGCTCAGGAAGAGGCGTTCCGGAATTTCATGGAGAGCGGGGGCAATTTTATGGGCATCCATGCGGCAACAGACACCGAATACGACTGGCCCTGGTACGGAGAACTGGTAGGGGCCTATTTTGAAAGTCATCCCGAACAACAGCAGGCAATCCTTCAGGTAATCGACGCCACACATCCATCCACGTCCCATATGCCGGAGCGCTGGTCCCATTTTGACGAATGGTATAATTTCAGGGATTTCCACCCAGGGATAAAAGTGCTCCTGAATCTCGATGAATCCAGTTATGAAGGGGGCGGCAACGGAGCGTCCCATCCGATGGCCTGGTGCCATTCCCTTGGAGCAAGCAGGGCCTTCTATACGGGGATGGGACATACCGAAGCCTCCTATGATGATCCAACCTTCCGCAGGCACTTACTGGGAGGGATCAGGTACTGCCTTGGAATCCAATAAGCGTGGTTTAAAGACTTTTCAGGGCAGAATATATCAGCATAAGCCCTGAGAGGACCATAAAAACAATCAGGAGGATCCGGAAGCCTCCGGCGGAAATCTGCCCAAGCAGTTTTTTGCCAAGAATGTTTCCTAGAACGGCGCCAATCCCCAGGGCAATTCCATACCCCCAGTATTCTCCCTGCAACAGCCCGAAAAAAGTATATCCCCCAAGTTGTGCCAACCCCGTAAAAAAGGAGTTCGCCGTTTTCGTACCAATAAGCGCTTCTTTCTGAAGCCCCGCATTCAGGTAAAAGGGATTCATGACCGGGCCCATGGCCCCGACCAGGGTACCAAAGAAAGAAACCACAAACCCCAGCGGAGCAAACCAGATATCTGGCATTTGGAAGGACCGCTCCCGTTGTCCAAACCTGAACTGAAAGAGCGTGCTGACCAGAAAGATTCCTATCAGCAATTGTAACACCGGAAGCCTCAGGGTACCGAACAGCCATGCGCCCGTCCAGGCTCCTGCCATGGCCGGCAGCGCATAATAGGCACAGAGCTTCCAGCGGATATGCTTCCAGTAGAGTATCAGCCGGGAAGGCCTGCCGATAAAATTTCCCAAATTCACGACCGGGGCAGTGAATTGGGCTCCCAAAAATGAATTGACCAGGGGCACCATCAGCAGAGCTCCACCGCCTCCCGCAACCGTGGAGAAAACGAACGCCACCATCCCGAGCGAAGCCAGGAAGAGGAGCATCCAGGGGTCCGTTTCTGAAAATGCGGTTTCAATAAAGTCCATTCCTGTCGCTATTGCTTCATCCCTTTAGCCTCCCGGTTCCTGTGGGCGAACCACGATAATCCCTGTATTCCGGCTGATCTTTTTTAGATAGTCCGACAAGGGTTCTTCAGTGATCGTAACAGCTCCTGCTGTGGAGGCATGCAGTAGGTGAATGCGCCCGTCCATCCCTGCTAGTGCGATCCCGGTATGCGTTACATCCAGCCCTTTAATGCCGGTTGCCAGCGCAATGATATCCCCGTCCCTGAGCAATTCTTCCCCCCGCTCCACCTCCTCGGTCGGCAGGATAAATAACGGCTCTTTAGACAAAGCGGCCTCAATGGCCCTGACCTGCTCCAGATGGCTATCCGCCTCCAGGGCAGGGTAGCGTTCCGGGTGTGTCCCCATAAAATTGATTTGTTTGGTGACCGGTATTCCCCCTATCTCCCGGGTAATGTCTTTGACCAACCCTTTTTCCTCGTTATCGCGGATCCAGTCTGTGAAGTAATGCAGGCGGGATGGGTAATCAAGAAGCCTGCCCTCCCGGTAGCGGATCTGTTCAAGGTTTTGGAGATAGGTCTCCCAATCCCCCTTCCCCTCATACTTCATCCGGGAAATCACCATTACATTTTCAACAAAGGTGGTGCAATCCAGCCCCCTCAGATTCACAACAAGCCTTTCCTGCCCGTCCGATTCCAGCGTATTGGCAACATAGGGTGTCCCGAGAAATAGTTCCCCCACGGCAATGGTGGTTTTTCCGAGGGGGCCGGATGGGATTGATTCCAGGTCCCTCATCAGTTCCCCAAAGATTTCGCGGTCCTCCGGATTAAAGGAAGGGTCCGGGACCTGGGACTTCCCGATGGCCACGCAGGCCAGTAATACAAGCGGCAATAAAGAGTTCCTCAAAAACATCGTTTCGGCATATGACCCACTCAGGTGTTCTTTGGTTCCGGATTCAGCAGCAGCCGCGTATGGACAATGCTCTCAGGATAATTCTTCTGAAGGAATGAAATAAGCTTTTCCCGCACAAGCACCCTTAGCTCCCATGCACTGCCTGAATCGTCCGCACTTACCGTGGCCCTGACTTCCACGTAGTTTGCTTTTGAATCCGTAACCTGTATGTTGGCAACCTCGCCGTTCCACTGTTTGGCATCCCTGACAATTCGCTGTAATTCCTCCCGAAGGGCATCAAAGGGGACGGTATAATCCGTATACAGGAATACTGTGCCCAGAAGTTCAGTGGTGGTCCGGGTCCAGTTCTGAAAGGGCTTTTCTATAAAGTAGGTTGTGGGAAGGACCAAGCACCTCTTGTCCCAGATCCGGACGATTACATAGGTAAGACTGATCTCCTCGATCCGCCCCCACTCTCCTTCCACGATTACCACATCATCCAGCCGGATGGGTTGCGTGAGTGCGATTTGTATCCCGGCGATGACCGTTGCGATCAACTTTTGGGCGGAAAATCCGATAATTATCCCGGCAACCCCGGCTGAGGCAAAGAGGCTGACCCCGATTTCCCGTATGCTTTGAAAACTCATAAGGGCGGCTCCGATGGCCAGGACGACCACCAGGAAGATCACGATCCGTTCCAGGATTGTGAACTGGGTAAAGACTTTCCGTGCCTTGAGGTTGTCAGCGCCTCCGATATCGTAGCGGGCCAGCAGCAGCTTTTTGACCAGGCCCAGCACCCGGATAATAAGCCATGTAAAGGCAACTATGAAAAGGAGCGTACTGGTTTTTCGAAAGATATACGCGAATTCCTCCATCCCGAGCAACTTCCTCAAGGACTGCACTCGGATCAGCAGGGAAAAAAGGATGAACATCAGCGGCCAGGCAACCTTCCGTACGGTGTTCGCAGGAAGCATGTATTTAGGATTCTTCCCGTATTTCCTCAGGATCGCTGCGATAATTGCATATATCCCAATCATGATCAGAAGGGTCACGCTGAAATAGAAAATGGAACGCTGGGTCGGGTCTAAAAGGTACTTTTCAATCATGCCCTGAAATTACATAATTCTGGGGTAGATAATCAGCGATAGATACCCAAATCAGTTTTGTTTATCCCCCCATAATCGAATCAGTTAAGATCTTAGTGGAATTGTTTTCTTGAAATCCTATTTTTGCAGGGTTCTCAAGCGACCTAACCTCAACGAAACCATTTTCATGAAAGGTGTACTACTGGTAAACCTGGGCTCCCCGGACAGCCCCACTCCAAAAGACGTGAAACCCTACCTGGACGAATTCCTGATGGATGAACGGGTGATCGATGCCCCGAAATGGCTCAGGACCATCCTGGTGAGGGGGATCATCCTTCAAACCCGTCCAAAACGTTCGGCTAAGGCCTATGCAAAGATCTGGTGGGATGAGGGCTCTCCGCTTATTGTGATCTCAGAACGGTTTTTGAACAAAGTCCGGGATAAGAGCCGGTTGCCCGTAGCGCTAGGGATGCGGTATGGTTCAGGGTCTATTGAGGAAGGCATGAAAGAATTGAAGGATAAAGGCGTGGATGAGGTTTTGCTGGTGCCGCTCTATCCCCATTATGCAATGAGTTCTTACGAGACCGTGGTTGTGAAGGCCCTGGAAGTACAGGCTGAAAAGTTTCCGGGGATGCAGATAACCACCATGCCCGCATTCTATAAAAATCCGGACTATATCAAGGTTCTGTCAAACTCCATTGGGGAGCAACTCAAAGGATTCGACTACGACCATGTGTTGTTTTCCTACCACGGGATCCCGGAGCGCCATATCCGTAAATCAGACCCGACCCATTTCCACTGCAAGATTGACGGTCAGTGCTGCAAGGTCAATTCCGTGGCCCACCATACCTGCTACCGGCATCAGTGCTACGACACTACAGAGTTGGTTAAATCCGCCCTGGGACTCCCCGATGAAAAGGTAAGCACTTCCTTTCAGAGCAGACTGGCAGGGGACCCCTGGCTGAAACCCTATACGGACTATGAATTTGAGCGCCTTGCCAAGGAGGGGAAAACCCGTCTTGCCGTTATCACCCCGGCTTTCGTAAGTGACTGCCTGGAAACCCTGGAGGAAATTGCCATGGAAGGCAGGGAAGAATTCCTGGAAGCCGGAGGTGAAGAGTATATCCACATCCCATGCCTTAATGACCGGGATGATTGGGTGGAACTTATGGCTCGCTGGATAGACGACTGGGAACGGGAGGGAGCGCCTCCAGTCTGAGATAGCCTTTTTAGGGTTGCCTGATTCCCGATTGCAGGAGTAACCGTTAACTTGTCGACTGGGTGGGTGGGGGAATTCCCCGATTTGTTTCGGTTAATCAACTCATCTTCTATTCGCCCTACGCCTGTGTCTCCCCTGAAATCCGTATTTTTAATCGTTTCCACCAACTCATTTACTCATGAAGCATTTATTCTGTCTTTCACTTTTAGTCCTTTCTGTTTTTTTTGGAACCGCACAGGATCGTATCGTGGGAGCCCAACATGCAACCCGCTCTGAAGTTCTGGCTCAGAATGGCATGGTGGCCACAAGCCACCCGCTGGCAACGCAAATCGGACTGGACATCCTAAAAAAAGGAGGGACTGCCATTGACGCTGCGATTGCAGCAAATGCGGCCCTGGGTCTGATGGAACCTACGGGTTGTGGGATTGGAGGGGATCTTTTTGCCATCGTTTGGGATGCAAAGACAAAGAAACTTTATGGGCTTAACGCAAGTGGCAGATCTCCAAAATCACTTACCCTGGAGGAATTCGAAAAACGCGGTCTTGATAAAATACCTTCACTTGGCCCGCTTCCCGTAAGCGTGCCCGGGGCTGTGGATGGCTGGTTCGAACTGCATGGAAAGTTTGGCTCCCTCCCCATGGAGGAATTGCTGGCGCCGGCTATCAGCTATGCTGAAAAAGGCTTTCCGCTTACACAATTAATCGCCTGGTATATGGCTGGCTCAGTCCCCCGATACGAAGGCCAGGGATTTCCAAATATCCGGGAAACCTACATCGAGCAGAATGGAGGAAAATTGCCCGGTGAGGGCGATATCTACAAAAATCCATATTTAGCCAACACCTATCGGAAAATTGCAAAGGGTGGCAGGGATGTATTTTATAAAGGGGACATTGGCAGGACAATTGCCGAATTTATAAAGTCTCAGGGGGGGTATCTTTCATTTTCGGATTTTCAGGAGCATCGTTCGCAATGGGTCACCCCAGTATCGGTAAACTACCGCGGGTATGAAGTGTGGGAACTGCCACCCAACGGACAGGGAATTGCAGCTCTGCAGATGCTGCAAATTCTGGAAGGTTACGATTTTTCAAATATCCCCTTTGGGAGTGCCCAACATCTTCACCTTTTTACGGAGGCCAAGAAACTGGCCTTTGAGGACCGGGCCAAATATTATGCAGATCCCGATTTTGTAAAGATCCCCGTGGAAACACTTCTCTCAGACGACTATGCCGCCAAAAGAAGATCCATGATAGGGGAGCGTGCCGGGACCTATGAGGCGGGTGAGATCAGTGCCGGTGAAACCATCTACATGACGGCCGCCGATCAATACGGAAACATGATCTCCCTGATTCAGAGCAATTACAGGGGGATGGGTTCGGGGATGGTTCCCCCCGGGCTCGGGTTCATGTTGCAGGACCGAGGGGAATTATTTAGCCTGAAAAAAGGTCAGGCCAATACCTACGCCCCGGGCAAAAGGCCTTTCCATACCATTATACCGGCATTTATCACCAAGGATGGCACCCCCTGGGTGAGTTTTGGTGTCATGGGCGGAGATTTTCAGCCACAGGGCCATACCCAGATCGTCATGAACCTCATCGATTTTGGCATGAACCTGCAGGAAGCCGGAGATGCCCCCAGATGGGACCATACCGGCGGATCGACCCCTACCGGGGGAAGCGGGGGAAGCGGCGCTGTACGGATCGAATCCGGCATTCCATACCAGACCATCCGGGGCCTGATGGACAGAGGCCACCAGGTGCGCTACGCAAGGGGAGTCTACGGAGGATACCAGGCGATTCTTTGGGATGCTGAA
The DNA here is from genome assembly GCA_965365265.1 of uncultured Flavobacteriaceae bacterium. GTDB lineage: Bacteria > Bacteroidota > Bacteroidia > Flavobacteriales > Flavobacteriaceae > Robiginitalea. Next base: position 2,261 of record CBDUBB010000039.1, on the reverse strand, counting down.
AACCAGTCTTATCGGGGTGCTTCTGAGAGCAGGAAAGATGGACAGGCAGCAGGGTATTAGCCTTTCTGTTATATAATGGTCGTTGGCTAATTTATTGCGTCTGTTTATCTTGTCATTTCACTGATTGCGTATTGCGGGCCTTTCCTGTAATTTGATTTTAGGGGTGGGAGGGCCCTGTAACCCCCATACATAAAACACAACTATCCTCCTCCATCATTTCCAGCCCTGTCAATCCTCTTTTGAACAATGCGCAAAGAATGTTTTTCAAAACCTCCCTCTCCGGTTTCCGAAATCCCAAAGAAGCCCCTAGCTTTGCAGGGATAGTTTCCCTCCTATGTCCAGAATTTCCTCAGAACAACTAGGTACAAGATCCATTGGCCAGTTGTTGATACAACAGGCCGTGCCCGCCTCTATCGGGATCCTGGTGATGAGCCTGAACATCCTGGTAGATACCATCTTTGTGGGGAACTGGATCGGTTCCATTGCCATTGCGGCCATCAACGTCGTTCTCCCGGTATCCTTCTTTATAGCCGCCCTGGGAATGGCCATCGGAATAGGGGGTAGCAGCATAGTATCCAGAGCGCTCGGGGCTGACAATAAGGAGAAGGCACTCAGGACCTTCGGAAACCAGATCACCCTTACACTTCTGGTTACATGTTCCATGGTGGCCCTCGGACTCTATTTTGTGGACGGCCTCATCCCCGCTTTCGGTGGTAAAGGGGCCATTTTCGACCCGGCCAAAATCTATTACACCATTGTCCTCTATGGGGTTCCTTTTCTCGCCCTTTGCATGATGGGAAACACCGTTATCCGGGCCGAAGGGAAGCCCAGATTTGCCATGATTGCCATGATCATTCCCTCCGTGGGGAACCTGCTGATGGACTATCTCTTTATCTATGTCTTTGACTGGGGAATGCACGGGGCCGCATGGGCTACGACAGGTGGCTATCTCCTCTGTTTCGGATACATTTTCTGGTTCTTCCTGTCCCCGAATTCCGAATTAAAAATCAACTGGCACCATTTTGGCCTAAACAGGTACCTTCTCAAGGAAATTGGTGCTTTAGGCTTTGTGACCCTCGCCAGGCAGGCTGTCACTTCTGTGACCTATCTGCTTATGAACAACATCCTGTTTGACCTTGGGGGAGAATCCATGGTGGCCGTATATGCCATCATCGGCAGGATGCTGATGTTTGCGCTCTTTCCGGTATTCGGGGTCACACAGGGGTTGCTCCCCATTGCCGGCTACAACTACGGGGCGCATAAATACGAACGGGTCCGTGAATCCATTTACACAGCCATTAAATATGCTGCCCTGGTTGCCACCGCCGTGTTTATAATACTCATGGTCTTCCCTGCAGAAATTGCCGGTCTTTTCCTGAGTGACCGCCCGGATATGAGTGCCGCGGAACTCGCCAGCAATGCTTTTGTGCTGGCCCATGCCCCCTCCGCAATGCGCTGGGTATTTGCCGCAACCCCCATTATTGCCATACAACTGATCGGGGCCGCCTATTTTCAGGCTATTGGCAAGGCTGTCCCCGCATTGCTGCTCACTTTAACGAGGCAGGGATTCTTTTTCATCCCTCTGATCCTTACCCTTCCACATTTTCTGGGAGAATTGGGTGTCTGGAGTTCCTTTGCCATCGCAGATGTATTATCGACCCTTGTCACCGGATACTATTTGAAAAAAGAGATCGACAAAGAGCTAAGCGTCGCCTCCTGACCGTGAAATCAGGTATCTGGAACTTATTACCGTTTCTTTTGACTTAGAGAAAGCTACTCTTTTTCCTTCCCGATAATCCGCAGTACTCTCCGGACCGGAAGGGCTTCAGCCCGATACCCCTTAAAGCCCTGCATATCCTCGGCTGCGAAAAGGGCATTCCAGATCGCTTCTTCCGTAGCCTCAACCGCTGCAAGGAATAAAGGGGACATAAAATCATTATGAATTGTGGCATTTCCTGACAACAAACCTTCCGGAGAGTATTTTACCCGGTTTTCGGCGGCGGTGGAAACCGCGATAACATAATCCCCGCTTCCATTGGAGGCAATTCCACCCGTTCGGGCCAGGCCAAGCATGCATCGTTTCGCCAGTCGTTTGAGATTTCGGGCGTCCAGGGGGGCGTCTGTGATCACCACCATCATACAGGACCCGTCCGTGTCCCGCTTATAGCTTTCGGGAATACTGCCCAGTTCGTGGGCCAGGTTATAACCATTCAGGGTAAGGATTCCCCCGAAATTGGCCTGGACCAGGACCCCCACTGTAA
>CBDUBB010000038.1:0-12041 GCA_965365265.1 uncultured Flavobacteriaceae bacterium | reverse complement strand
TCTGGGTCCTGGCACGTTCCAGTTTGTCGTAGAACTCCGGATCTTCCAGCTGCTCCATGGTGAGTTCCTGTGCCTTCCTAATGATGCGTTCGGAGGAATTGTTTGAGTACAGGTCCCCCAGCAGCCCGTCCGTCAGATTTACAGCCCGCCCGAGCAAATCTGATAACAGGGCCACCCCCAGCTCGATCCCGACGTACTGCCAGAGCCGTTCCAGGTCCCCGGACCCTTCCTCCTGAATGAGAAGTACAATTTCATCGATGATGAGTTTTCCCACCCACAGCAGGACCACCGGGCTGAACGCCTTGAGGAAGCGGCACAGTATGTTGCCCAAAAACAGGCCCGGGCTCGCCCTGTAGATCTCCCTGAAAAAACGGGGTATCGAACTCCATCCCTTGAAAGAGTCCTTTAGGGAAATCCGATCCTGGTCTGTTATGGATTTAAGTCCGCGGCGCCTCAAGGTTTTCTTTGCAAGGTAAAAAACAAAAACTCGTTCTTAGATACGAAATCGGGATTCCTCTGACATTATTCCTAATTTTGTACCCTTAACTCTCTCAGTATGCAACGCATCCGGATTACCAAGGAATTTACCTTTGAAACAGGGCACGCTCTGTATGGATACGATGGGAAATGCCGAAATGTACACGGACACAGCTACAAGCTTTCCGTGACCGTTATCGGGACCCCTATTCAGGAAAAAGGTCATAAAAAACTGGGGATGGTGATCGATTTCGGGGATTTGAAACAGATCGTGAAAGAGGAGGTGGTGGATCCCTTTGACCACGCCACCGTATTCAATAAAAACACCCCCCATATAGACCTGGCGGCGACCCTTGAAAAAAGCGGGCACAAGGTAATTCTTGCGGAGTATCAGCCCACTTCTGAAAACATGGTGATCGATTTTGCCGAGAAAATACGGGGCCGCCTGCCTGAGCATTTGCAGCTCCATTCCCTGCAACTGCGCGAGACCGGAACGGCTTATGCAGAATGGTATGCCAGCGACAATCCCTGAACCAACCCATCCCTCTTTGGAGTTAAATCCCGGGGGATATCCGTATTTTTACCAGCAATGGATGCGATAGCTGTTCCTTCCGGAAAAAAAATATACTTCGCCAGTGACAATCACCTGGGGGCACCCTCCTCAACGGCAAGCCTGCCGAGGGAGAAGAAATTCGTCCGCTGGCTTGACCATATCAAAAAGGACGCCGCCGCTGTATTCCTGCTGGGGGATTTGTTCGATTTCTGGTTTGAATACAACTACGTGGTTCCCCGTGGTTTTACACGTACCCTGGGGAAACTGGCTGAACTGACCGACAGCGGAATCCCGGTATACTATTTTGTCGGCAACCACGACCTTTGGATGCGTGGGTATTTTGAAGCGGAATTGAATATTCCCGTATTCCATAAACCCAAATCCTTTCAGCTAAACGACAAACACTTCTTCATCGGCCATGGGGATGGGCTGGGCCCCGGGGACAAAGGCTTCAAACGGATGAAAAAAGTCTTTACCAACCCGGTGGCCAAATGGTTTTTCAGGTGGCTGCATCCGGATCTAGGCGTTCGTATGGCCCAGTACTTCTCCGTCAAGAACCGACTGATTTCAGGAGATGAAGACGTCACTTTCCTGGGAGAAGAGAAAGAATGGCTCGTGCAATACGCAACCCGCAAACTCCAACAGCAGCATTACGACTATTTTGTTTTTGGCCACCGCCACCTGCCTCTGGATATTGACCTTTCATCCACCTCCAAATACGTAAACCTCGGAGATTGGATCACCTATTTCAGTTATGGGGTCTTTGACGGGGCTGCACTCTCCCTGGAATACTTCGAGAAAGAATCCTGATCCGGAGCTTCGGGCTTCAGGTCACGGACCTTCAGTTGCAACCTGGACTGACCCTGCCAGGTGTTCTGTTCCACTGAAAACACGGCATGGAAAGGAGCCCCCCCTTTTACCAACGGGAGTTTTTCACCCAGCCCGAACCCAATCCCACCGATGGGGCTGGCGCCCTCCTGCACGACCGCTAATTTGAGGTGGTCTCCCGCTTCTCCAACCTTTCTGGCATAACCGGTATCCTTTAAGGGACCTGCTTCGAAAACCGGGCTGGGGTTGCCGGGGCCGAAGGGAGCAAACTGCTCCAGGATCCGAACCAGTCTGGGGGTAATTTGCCGTAGGTGGACCCGCAGGTCAATCTGCAATTCCGGCTGCAGTTGGTCCGGCTGGATGGAATCGGAAACGACCTGTTCAAACCGGGATTTGAATTCCTCAAACCTGGATTCGTGCAGGGTTAGCCCCGCTGCATAGGTATGCCCTCCGAACTGCTCAATACAATCCGCACAGGCCTGCAGGGCTTCATAAACATCGAAGCCCCTGACGGATCGGGCGGAGGCTGCAAGACGGTCCCCGCTTTTGGTAAAGACAAGGGTCGGGCGGTAATAGGTTTCGGTAAGGCGGGAAGCGACAATTCCGATCACCCCTTTGTGCCAGTCCTGCTTGTAAACCACAGTGCTCATCCTGTTTTCTTCCCTGTGCTCCCTGATGAGTTCCAGTGCCTCTTCAGTGATCTGCCGGTCCATTCCCCGCCGCTCTTCATTGAGAGACTCAATCGCGTTGGCCTGCTCCCGTGCCAGAGAGGCATCCTGTTCTGTCAGAAGACGAACGGCCAACTGGCCATGCTCCATCCGTCCGGCGGCGTTGAGGCGCGGGGCCAGCTGGAATACAAGGTCTGACACCTTATAGGAATCCCTTTGGATGGACCCCATTAACGCCTTCAGGCCGGGGCGTGGATTGTCATTGATCACTCCCAGCCCAAAATAGGACAGCACCCGGTTTTCTCCCGTCATGGGGACGATATCCGCGGCAATGGCAACGGCAACCAGGTCGAGAAAGGGGAGCAGGGAGGTAACGCTCAGTCCCTTGCGTATATGAAGGGCCTGGATCAGCTTAAACCCTACCCCGCAACCGCACAACTCCTTGTACGGATATGGGCAATCCTCCCGTTTGGGGTCCAAAACGGCAATGGCATCCGGTAGTTTCGGCCCGGGGCGGTGGTGGTCGCAAATGATAAAATCGATCCCCCGCTCCTTGGCATAAGCTACTTGTTCGATCGCCTTAACCCCGCAATCCAGTGCGATGATCAGGGTCATCTCATTGTCGGCTGCAAAGTCAATCCCCTGAAGGGAAACCCCGTACCCCTCCGTGTACCGGTCCGGGATATAGGAGGCCACATCGGCATAGAATTCCCGAAAATACGCTATCAGGAGGGCCACGGCAGAGGTACCGTCCACATCGTAATCCCCGTAGATCAGGATCCGTTCCCCGCCTTGTACAGCTTCTTCGATCCGGGTAACGGCCCGGTTCATGTCCTGCATTAAAAAAGGGTCATGCAGGTGCTCCAGTTCCGGTCGAAAGAAGGTGCGGGCTTCTTCAAAACTGTAGATCCCGCGCTGTACCAGTAACCCGGCTACCAGGGGATCCACCTGCAGGTTTTGGGCCAAAAGGGCTGTACGCTCCGCATCAGGCTCAGGTTTGTAGGTCCAGCGCATGCCTCATTTTGTTTTTATAGTAAGCTTTCGGGATGCAGCTTCCATGCATGGTGCCTCAAAGGGGTTTCAGGGCTGCTTCTGGTGGAAATGGGTGCTCACCGCTACCTCCGCAAATTTGCGGAACATCTGCATAACCCCGCAGTACTTGTCCACGGAGAGGGTGACTGCCCGTTTCAATTTCACTTCGTTCAGGTTGTCTCCAAAAAAATGGAACTCCATCTGAACATGCTCATAGGTTTGGGGTGAAGAATCGCTCAGCCGGGCCTTAATATCGATATGGAAGCCATCCACTTCCAACTTCATCTTGCGGAGGATAAAGGCCACATCCAGGCCGGAGCATCCTGCCAGCGAACTCAGCATTAGCGCTTTCGGACGGAGGCCATCCCCCTGTCCTCCTTCATCCGGGCTGGCATCAATCCTGAAAGTGAGGCCGGAGGGGTTATTGCTTTCAAAGGCCATATCCCCCATCCATCGGGTAGTTACATGATTGGTGGAAGCCATATTTTTTTGTTTCTTTAGGACCCTAAAAGTACAATAAAATCCCTCCGATATGCCATTGGTAGACCCGCTGGATCCAAATGCAGACCCTGAAACCTGGGAACTGGCTTCCTTCTTTAACGAAACCCTCGGATTTTGTCCGAATTCTGTACTGACCATGCAACGAAGGCCGGCCATTTCCAAGGCATTTATAGCCCTTAACAAAGCCGTCATGGCCAACGAAGGCCGGGTTACCTCAGCCCTTAAGCGAATGATCGCCTGGGTGAGCAGCAATGCGGCAGGGTGCCGGTACTGCCAGGCCCACGCCATCAGGGCAGCAGAGCGCTATGGGGCGGAAAAGGAAAAACTGGACAATATCTGGGAATTCCGAACCCATCCTGCATTTTCAGAAGCGGAGCGGGCTGCCCTGGATTTTGCCCTGGCCGCCTCGCAAATTCCAAATACGGTAAATGATGCCCTTAAAAAAAGGCTTCATGAGTACTGGGATGAGGGGGAAATTGTGGAAATGCTCGGGGTTATATCCCTGTTCGGGTACCTGAACCGGTGGAATGACTCCATGGGGACTTCCATAGAACCCGGTGCCGTGGAGAGCGGGGATAAATACCTTTCCAAATACGGTTGGGATACCGGTAAACACGGGTAGCCCGGAAATTCGATTTTCAAAGGAAGGTTATGAATCCGCTCCCCGGACGACCAGGACAAACTCTCCCTTGGGCGCATTCTTTTTGAAATGCTCCGCAACGGTTTCCAGCGTCCCGCGTATGGTTTCCCCGTAAAGTTTGCTCAATTCCCGGCTCACCGAAACCTGACGCTCGGGCCCGAAGACTTCCTGAAACTGTTCCAGGGTTTTTAAAAGCTTGTGGGGGGATTCGTAAAAGATCAAGGTCCGCTGCTCCTCCCTTAAAGCCTGCAGTCGTTTTTGCCGGCCTTTTTTCGGGGGAAGGAAGCCCTCAAAGACAAACCGGTCCGAAGGGAAACCACTTTCAACAAGGGCGGGGATAAGCGCCGTTGGTCCGGGCAGGCATTCCACTTGAACCCCTATTCGAAGGCACTCCCGCACCAGCAGGAAACCCGGATCTGAGATCCCCGGGGTCCCCGCATCCGATATCAGGGCCATGGTTTGACCAGCTTCCATTCGCGCGGCGAGGTCTGCGGTGATCCGGTGTTCGTTGTGCATGTGGAAGGATCGGACTGCAGTGGGGATGTCAAAATGCCTGAGAAGCTTCCCGCTGGTACGGGTATCTTCTGCCAGAATCGTATCCGCACTTTTCAGAACCTCGATGGCCCGAAGGGTGATGTCCCCCAGGTTTCCAATCGGGGTGGGAACGATGTAGAGCATTCCAGCCATAGGTGTTGAAGAAAGGAAGGCCTGAAAAGGGTTCCTCCGTGTGCCTCTTTCATTAAAGAAATTACCGTCAGGAAAAGCGGCGGTCGATCAGCGCCATGAATCTGGACTCGTATTCTTCCTTGCCTTTCCAGTTGCCGTATTCCGGTTTGACCATTTTTTCGATGAATTCCACAGACTTCGACTGGGACTCCATGGTATTCAGTTGGGAAAGAATGCGGTTGAAATCTTCCGTGCTTTCGTTAAACAGGTGCTTAACGAAGGCCAGTCTGTCATTCAAACCCACGGTGATCTCCTTCGCCGTCAGGGTATCATTCAGGGATTTCGAGGTGACGCCCCCCATGAGGTCAGATGCCAGAGGAGTCACCGTATCCTTGTCGGATTTAATAAAATCCTTTCGCTCCATGAACCGGGCCAGAACTTCTTCCAGTTCTTCTCCCCCGGGCATTTCCGAGACCATGTGCTTAATAGTATCCATCCCCGGGATGATGATATCTTCCTCGTGGGGGTTGGTTTCGGGCACGAGCTTATTCTCGTTAAGCACGGCTGAAGCTATGGATTCAAATTTGGAGGCAACCTCGCTTTTGTTTACATCAACCTCCACATCCTTCAGTTTTTGCTCGATAAAATTCAGTACCGCCAGTTTTTCATAAAGTGCACGCGCTTCCTCATAGAGCTCGGAAATATCAGTCAGATCATCATTGGAGATAATACTGCTGGCTATCCGTATCAAATCTGCTCTCAATTTTCGTTTCATAGCATTTTGGTCTGTACCCTGTTCGCGGCCCGTATTTTTCATACTTTTATATCGCCGTTTAAGGATAACGGCCCACGGGTGGATTTTCGTCTAAAATTACAAAATGTTTCTCGAAAACACGGTTAATCATGAAGAACAATTCGGCTGGATCGAAGTGATCTGCGGCTCCATGTTTTCGGGGAAGACCGAGGAATTGATCCGACGCCTGAAGCGCGCCCAGTTCGCCCGTCAGAAAGTGGAGATTTTCAAGCCTATTGTCGATACCCGATACCACGAGGAAAAGGTAATCTCCCACGATGAGAACGAAATCCGATCGACCCCGGTACCGGCAGCTGCCAACATCAGACTGCTGGCAGATGACTGCCATGTAGTGGGCATCGATGAGGCCCAGTTCTTTGATGACGAAATCATCACAGTCTGCAATGACCTGGCCAACCGCGGGGTACGGGTGGTAGTGGCAGGCCTGGATATGGATTTCAGGGGCAATCCCTTTGGTCCCATGCCTGCCCTGATGGCCACTGCGGAATACGTTACAAAGGTGCATGCAATCTGCACCAGGACCGGAAACCTGGCCAATTACAGTTACCGGAAATCGCAGAATGACCGACTGGTCATGTTAGGGGAAACGGACGAATACGAACCCCTGAGCCGGGCTGCTTTCTACAATGCTATGCTGAAGGAGAAAATAAGCAAGCTGGAGGTGAAAGATCCGGAGATTGTGACCTCCAAAAACCCCAAAAATGCCTCTGACACCTGAAACTGCCCTGGAGATTGACCTGCAGGCCCTGGCACACAACTACAGGGTCATCCGGTCCAGGCTAAAGGACCGAACCCGGTTGCTGGGGGTGGTGAAGGCCTTTGCCTACGGGAGCGAGGCCCTGGCCATCTCCAGAAAACTCGAAGACCTGGGTGCCGATTACCTGGCAGTGGCTTTCAGCAGGGAGGGTGTCCTGCTAAGAAAAGGCGGGATCCGGCTTCCCATCCTGGTGTTGCACCCACAGCCAAGTGGTCTGGACGAGCTGATCGAACACTGTCTGGAACCAAGTCTTTACAGCCGGAACATTCTTTCTCTCTTCCTCAATGCCCTCCAAAAGCACGGACAGGAAAAGTATCCAATTCACCTGAAGTTCAATACGGGTCTCAACAGACTGGGCTTCCGAGAGGGAGACCTCCCCTGGATCGGAAATCAGTTAAATGCATCCCGGGCAATGGAAGTAAGATCCCTCTTTTCACACCTGGCAGCCTCGGACGACCCGGATGAAAGGGATTTTACCCTGGGACAAATCCAGGCCTTCGAAGCCATTGTTCGCGAATCGGGATCGCACCTTGGCGGGAAGCCCTTCAAGCATATTTTAAACACCTCAGGGGTTTTCAATTATACAGAGGCTCAGCTGGATATGGTCCGCACCGGGATTGGCCTTTACGGCTATTCCAACAACCCGGAAACGGACTCCCTGCTGCGCCCGGTTGCCAGACTTCGGACCCGGATCTCACAGATTCACCATATCGAGCCCGGGCAATGGGTAGGATACAACAAAGGCTTTCAGGCCGATGCACCCCTGAAAACAGCTACCCTGCCCATCGGCCACGCCGATGGAATCGGGAGGCAATACGGAAAGGGTCATGGCACTGTATACCTTAAGGGAAAAGCCGCCCCAATCATCGGGAATGTCTGTATGGATATGACCATGGTAGACGTCAGCGGCCTTGAATGTCAGGAAGGGGATGAGGTCATTTTCTTCGGAGAAGGCCATTCCGCTGAAGCCATGGCCCGCGGGGCAGGCACCATTTCCTATGAATTGCTGACCGGCATTTCCCATCGCGTGCCGAGAATAATCCTCGAATGATTTTTTTCTGTTTAAAGCACTGGAATTTATTACCTTGAGCCTGCTAAACACTTAAAACCAAAAAACCATGCTTAAAGAGTTCAGAGATTTTATCATGACCGGTAATGTCATAGACCTGGCCGTTGCCGTTCTTCTGGCAGGTGCCGTTGGACTGGTCGTCAATGGGTTCGTAAATGACATCATGATGCCCTTTGTAGGGTATTTTACAGGGGGGGTTGATTTTTCCGCATTTAAATATGTCCTCTCGGAGGCCGTTGTTGGGGATGACGGAAAAGTGGTTACCCCGGAAAGCGCCATTCGCTACGGGGCCTGGATCAACTCAATCATTAACCTGATCATTGTTGGCTTTGTGCTTTTTATGATCGTTAAGTCCTATAACAAGGTCCGCAAGAAAAAGGAGGAGCCTGCTCCGGAGCCAAAGGGACCCACGCAGGAAGAACTGCTGGCTGAAATCCGGGACCTCCTTAAAAAGAAATAGAATGACCCGATCGCGCCTGTTGCGCGATACCGCTACACCACAGCAATTTTAATCCTTAAAGCCGTTGCGGCCCTCCCGCAACGGTTCTTTTTTTGAGCCCTTATTGTTTGATTCAAAACATTTAGTCAGGTTTTTAATAGATGGGATCCGCCTGCTTTGCCGAAAAGGACGCCTTGCCTACCTTTACCCCTAAAATCTGCGATATGAAATTAGCAGTGGTAGGGGCTACCGGAATGGTCGGTGAAGTAATGTTAAGGGTCCTGGAGGAGCGCGAATTCCCGGTAGAGGAACTGCTCCTGGTCGCTTCTGAGCGTTCGGTTGGTAAAAAGCTCTGGTTCAGGGAACGTGAATTGACGGTTATCGGACTTGAGGATGCTGTCGAGGCCCGGCCGGATATCGCTTTGTTTTCAGCCGGGGGAACTACCTCCCTGGAATGGGCGCCGAGGTTTGCAGGAGTTGGGACCACCGTCATAGACAATTCCTCGGCCTGGCGGATGGACCCGGACAAAAAACTGGTGGTTCCCGAAATCAATGCTTCCAGCCTGGGCCCAGAGGACAAGATCATCGCCAATCCAAACTGTTCCACAATACAACTCGTTATGGTCCTCGCGCCCCTCCACCGCGAGTATGGCATGAAGCGGGTGGTGGTTTCCACCTATCAGTCAGTTACCGGCACCGGGGTACAGGCTGTTAAGCAACTCGAGGCGGAAATGAAGGGGGTTGAGGGGGAAAAGGCCTATCCGCACCCCATCCACCGCAATGCCCTGCCGCACTGCGACGTCTTCCTGGATAACGGCTACACCAAGGAGGAGATGAAGTTGGCCCGGGAGCCCCAGAAAATACTGGATGACCGCACCTTCTCTGTGACGGCCACTGCGGTGCGCATCCCCACTGCCGGGGGCCATTCAGAATCTGTGAATGTGGAATTCCATCGCGATTTTGACCTGGACAGGGTCCGGGAATTGCTGCGTGAGACCCCGGGGGTGGTCCTGCAGGACTCCCCTTCTGAAAACCTGTACCCAATGCCGGTTACCGCCCATGGGCGTGACGAGGTCTTTGTCGGTCGGATTCGGAGGGATGAAAGCCAGGCAAAGAGCCTGCATCTTTGGATCGTGGCTGACAACCTGCGGAAAGGGGCGGCTACCAATGCGGTGCAGATCGCCGAATACCTGCTCGAAAACAGACTGGTTTAAAGTCCTTAAAAATCTGTTAAACACCCCTGTTTTAGTACGGCAGACCTCTTTTTATGATATTTTTGAAGATTACTTAATCCTGCCTTATGAAAAGATTTATTTCCTTATTCCTGCTGGGCTTAACCCTCCTGGCCTGCCAAAACAAAAACAACACCTCTATGGCACTAGACTACCCGGAAACTGCGAAGGTCGACACGGTGGATACGTACTTTGGGACAGAGGTCCCGGACCCGTATCGCTGGCTGGAGGATGATCGAAGCCCGGAAACCGAAGACTGGGTACAACGCGAGAATGAAGTGACCTTCTCCTACCTTGAGAAGATCCCTTTCAGAGAAGATCTCAAAAACCGGCTTGAAAAATTATGGAATTACGAAAGGCTGGGAACCCCTTTTAAAGAAGGGGATTTTACCTACTTCTCGAAGAATGACGGTCTGCAGAATCAATCCGTGATATACAGGCGAAAGGGAGAAGGAGAAGCCGAAGTGTTCCTGGACCCCAACAAATTTTCAGAGGACGGCACCACTTCCCTGGCGGGGCTTAGTTTTTCCAAAGACGGTTCTATGGCCGCTTACTCCATTTCCGAAGGAGGAAGCGACTGGCGCAAGATCCTTGTGATGGATGCCGTAAAAAACGAGATCGTGGAAGATACGCTGGTAGATATCAAATTCAGTGGCATCTCCTGGAAAGGGAAGGAAGGGTTCTATTATTCCAGCTACGACAAACCCAAGGGCAGTGAACTCTCTGCCAAAACCGACCAACATAAGGTTTACTACCACAGGCTTGGGACTCCCCAGGAGGAAGACCTCCTTGTTTTCGGAGGTACTCCCGATGAAAAGCACCGGTACATTTCTGCAAGTGTTACAGAAGACGACCGTTACCTGGTCATTTCGGCCGCGAATACAACCTCGGGAAATAAGCTCTTTATAAAAGACCTTAACAATCCGAATTCAGGGATAATCCCCATCCTGGACCATGAAGACAGCGAAAGCTATGTTATCGAAAATACAGGGTCCAGGCTTTATATCGTTACAGACCTGCAGGCCCCAAATACGAAAATCATAACCGTGGATGCCTCCGACCCGGCACCTGAAAACTGGGAGGATTTTATCCCGGAAACGGAGAATGTTTTGAGCCCAAGCACCGGGGGAGGCTATTTCTTTGCAGAATATATGGTGGATGCGCTTTCCAAGGTGCTTCAGTATGATTACGAAGGAAACCTGGTACGGGAGGTCGAGCTTCCCGGGTTGGGAAGTGCCGGGGGCTTCAGCGGCAAGAAGGAGGAAAAAGAACTATACTTCCGTTTTACCAATCACATTACCCCGAGTTCCTCCTATAAATTCGATGTGGAAACGGGAACATATGAGCTGTACTGGAAACCCGAGATCGACTTTGATCCGGAACAATACGAGTCAAAACAGGTTTTCTATACCTCAGCAGACGGCACGCGGGTCCCTATGATGATCACGCACAAAAAAGGCCTGGAACTAAACGGAAAAAACCCGACCATCCTTTATGGATACGGTGGGTTTAACATAAGTCTGACCCCGGGCTTCAATACGTCAAATGCAATCTGGATGGAGCAGGGGGGCGTATACGCCGTGCCCAACATCCGTGGAGGTGGTGAATACGGAAAGGATTGGCATAACGCCGGGACCAAGATGAACAAGCAGAATGTCTTTGATGATTTTATCGCCGCTGCGGAATTCCTGATTTCAGAGGGGTATACCTCTCCTGAGTTCCTGGCCATCCGAGGTGGTTCCAACGGAGGCCTGCTGGTCGGTGCCGTCATGACCCAGCGGCCGGAACTCATGAAGGTGGCACTGCCGGCCGTTGGGGTCCTTGATATGTTGCGCTATCATACCTTTACGGCAGGTGCGGGCTGGTCCTATGACTATGGGACTTCGGAGGAAAGCCCGGAGATGTTTGAATACCTGAAAGGATACTCCCCTCTGCACAACATTGAGCAAGGGGTGGCTTATCCGGCAACCCTGATCACCACGGCAGACCACGACGACCGTGTGGTCCCGGCCCACAGTTTTAAATTTGCCGCCACCCTTCAGGAGAAACACCAAGGTGCCAACCCGGTGCTGATCCGTATAGAAACCAATGCAGGCCACGGCGCGGGAACGCCCATAAGCAAGACTATCGAGCAATACGCGGACATCTTCGGATTCACCCTATACAATATGGGCTTTGAGGAATTGCCCAACCAGGCGGTCCTTAAGGAGTTCAAAGACTAGGATTTTATAATTCACCCTAAAATCCGTTTCATCAGGAAGCGGATTTTTTTGTTACCCCATGCTCAGAGTTCGAGACTTATCATTCGCTTACGACCAGGAACCTGTCCTGGAGCAAAAGCTCGAATCGATGCCGGATGCCGAAG
>CBDUBB010000037.1:0-12294 GCA_965365265.1 uncultured Flavobacteriaceae bacterium | reverse complement strand
AGCGAAATTCGCGCCCTCGTGGACGCCCGCAGCGAGACGGTTGGCAAGAAAATCCGGGAAGCGGAGATGCAAAAACTGCCATTGATGCTCATTGTAGGCGACCAGGAAATGGAAGACGGTACGGTTTCTGTGCGCAGGCATGGAGGTGAAGACCTGGGGGCCATGACGGTGGAGGCCCTGTCAGACTTGATACAGAAAGAAATAAATAGTACCTTAAAGTCGTTTTGAAAGAAGTTTAATTAAAACCTAGTAGCCATAGCAATACGAAGAAGATTCAGGCCAAGACCTAAGAGGGAAAATAAATTTCCTCACAACATCAATGAAAAGATTGCCGCACCGAATGTGCGTCTTGTGGGTGACAATGTAGAAATGGGGGTTTACTCCGTTCAGGAAGCCCGCAAAATGGCGGAGGAGATCGGGCTGGACCTGGTTGAAATTTCCCCCAATGCAGATCCACCGGTCTGTAAGATCATCGATTACAAAAAGTTCCTCTACGAGAAAAAAAAGCGGGAAAAGGCCATGAAGGCCAAGGCCACGAAAGTAGTTGTAAAAGAAATACGGTTCGGTCCCAACACGGACGACCACGATTACGATTTTAAAAAGAAACACGCTGAGAAATTCCTGAAGGATGGGGCCAAGCTGAAGGCCTACGTATTTTTTAAAGGAAGGTCCATCGTGTACAAGGATAAGGGAGAGATTTTGCTCCTCCGGCTCGCCCAGGATTTGGAGGATTACGGAAAAGTAGAGCAAATGCCCAAATTGGAAGGAAAGCGAATGACCATGTTCATCGCGCCCAAGGCCAAAAAATAAACACGGGAAAACAGAAATAAATTTTAACCAGGAACAGATGCCTAAAATGAAGACCAAATCCAGTGCCAAGAAGCGGTTCAAGCTTACCGGTTCTGGAAAGATCAAGAGAAAGCACGCCTTCAAGAGCCACATCCTGACCAAGAAGTCGAAAAAGCGGAAGCTCAAGCTGACGCATTCCACCTTGGTCCACGAATCGGATGAAAACAGTATCAAGGAGCAATTGCGGCTTAAATAAGCCGCGCGTGCATATCGGTAAAATGTGTAACCATGGAGTCAGGCCCTAAAGTGTCCACATCGCTGGAACGCCTGCTACAAAAAACAAAAGAAAAATGCCAAGATCAGTAAATTCAGTTGCTTCAAGAGCCCGCAGAAAAAAGGTGATGAAGCAAGCCAAAGGATACTACGGAAGACGTAAAAACGTCTGGACAGTAGCCAAAAACGCGGTAGAAAAGGCGATGTCATACGCCTACAGGGACCGCAGGACCAAGAAAAGAAATTTCCGCTCCCTCTGGATCACCCGTATCAACGCGGGAGCCCGGATGCACGGAATGTCCTATTCAGAATTCATGGGGAAGGTCAAGGCTCAGAACATCGAGCTGAACCGCAAGGTGCTGGCCGATCTCGCCATGAACCACCCGGAGGCCTTCAAGGCTATTGTGGAGAAGGTAAAATAAAATTGAAACGTTTTCTCGTGAGGACCCCGGTCCCGATAGCAATCGGAACCGGGGTTTTTTATTCCCCCTGCAGGGTTAGCACCAGATGGCGGCCGGAAGCCCGGTTCCGGTGCTCACAGAGGTAAATCCCCTGCCAGGTTCCCAGGTTGAGCCTTCCCTGGCTAACCGGCACTATTAATGAACTGCCCATAAGGGAAGCCTTGATATGAGCCGGCATGTCGTCCGGCCCTTCAAGCGTATGGGTGTAGTAGGAGGCCCCTTCCGGGACCATTGCATTCATGTGTTGTTCAAAATCCAGCCGTACGGTTGGGTCTGCATTCTCATTGAGGGTAAGGCTGGCCGAGGTATGCCTGATAAAGATGTGCAACAGCCCTGTATGAATTCCCTCAAGTTCCGGAATTCCTTCCTCGATTTCCCTTGAGATAAGATGGAACCCCCTGGGAAAGGGCCTGAGTTGTATTTCGCGTTGAAACCAGGGCATAGAAGGTGAAATTTAAGTTAAGTGCGCCTGAAAGGCGGAAGAAAAGTACGGATAAAATTACCTTTGCGCCAGAAACCGGACCAATGGATCTAAGGGATGTAAAACTCGTGGTAACCGATATGGACGGAACCCTGCTGGATTCTGCCCACCGGGTCAGCGACCGTTTTTTTGAGTTACAGGAAGCCCTGGGACGGCGTGGGGTTCGGTTTGCAGCGGCCAGCGGAAGGCAGTACCAGAGCATTGCGGTAAAGCTGGCGCCCATCCTCAGCGAAGTATTCATCATTGCGGAAAACGGCGGTCTGCTGCGTTACCGGGAGAAGGAACTCTTATCCACTCCCATGGACCCTGCCCTGAGGGACGAAGTTTTGCATACCCTCGAAAGTGTCCCGGGGGCACACACTGTGCTCTGCGGAAAGGAACGGGCCTATCTCCGCCCTCCTACCCCGGCATTCCGGGAACAGCTGACGGAATATTATACGGAATTCGAATACCTGGATGAGCTGCTGGGCTTTGGGGGAGAGATCATGAAAATTGCCGTCTATCATTTCGAGAATTCGGAGACCTGTATCTACCCGGCGGTCCGGCCCTATGAAAACCGTCTGAAGGTAAAGGTCTCAGGGGCCCACTGGGTGGACCTTTCAGATCCGAAAGCCCATAAAGGGCATGCCCTGGAACTGCTTCAGAAACATTTGGGCATTCCTCAAGAGGCCACCCTTGCCTTCGGGGACTACAACAACGACCTGGAAATGCTAGACCGGGCCGCTTTCAGCTATGCCATGGCCAATGCCCACCCTAATGTACTAGAGAAGGCGCGCTTTAAGACCCTGAGCAATGATCAGCAGGGGGTGGAACACGTGCTTGAGCAATTGCTCGCAGTGCTCGATTAGGTTTTTTGCTTTTTCTTGCGGGCAGCCGGGAAGAGGACGTTGTTCAGAATCAGCCGGTAACCCGGGGAATTGGGGTGCAGTTCCAGTTCGGTCTTGGGGTCCCCAACCCGGTGCTGGTAATCCTCGGGGTCGTGACCCCCGTAGAACGTGAAGAACCCCCTGCCCTTGATGCCGTGTATATACCGCGCTTCCCCGTTGAGCTTGTTTTCACCCAACACCAGGACGGTTGGCTTTATTTGTGAGCGCGTAAATGCCGTGGTCTGTCCCATAAAGCCCTTTACCAGGGCCGTATGATTCTGGCACAGCATGGTGGGGACCGGATCCCATTTGGCCGAAAAATCCATAAGCGTAAAGTAATCCGAATCCCGGGGAATGTCATCCCGTTTATTGGTCATGTCGATGGAGGAAAACTCATAGCGGAGCGGATTTCGCTCCAAAATAAAATCGGTAAAAGCAAAGGTTCCGCTGTAATCCAGACGCTGCTGGTAATTCGGATCAGAGGGGTCCCCGTCAAACATAGGCTCACAGATATCCACCCCATCAGCGGCCAGGGCGATATCAAAACTGTCGGTGGCGGAGCACATGGCAAACATAAAGCCACCCCCAATCACATAATTGCGGATTTTGCCGGCCACAGCCCCTTTTTCATCCGAAACCTTGTCAAAGCCCAGCTTGCGGGCCAGGGTCTCCGCCTGCTTTTTCCCCTCGATATACCATGGGGCCGCGCGGTAGGCTCCGTAAAATTTCCCGTACTGCCCGGTAAAGTCCTCGTGGTGAAGGTGCAGCCAGTCGTAAACAGGCAACTTGTCCCCAAGTACTTCCTCGTCGTAGACGGTCACATAAGGGATCTCGGCATAGGTCAGGACCATGGTGACCGCGTCGTCCCAGGGTTGATTGTCTTTGGGGGAATACACGGCGATCTTCGGGGCCTTCTCCAGGATGACAGCCTCCATGTTTTGGGAGGGACTGGCGATGGTCGCCAGGATTTCCTCGGCCTCTCCATCAGAAAGCACCTCAAAGGATACCCCGCGAATCCGGCACTCATTGCGTATGGGTTCGCCATCCGGCAACAGGAAGGATCCGCCTCTGTAGTTGAGAAGCCATTGCACCTTTTGTTGCTTGGTAAGCACCCAGTAGGTGATACCGTAGGCCTTCAGATGGTTTTCCTGGCTTTCGGCATCCATAGGGATCAGGATAACGGAGGCCCTGGCCTGCATGCCACAGGCAAACAACGCAAAGAGGGTCCAAAGGAAAAACCGGTTTAAAAAGCGGGGGGAACTGTCAGTATTAAAAAGGTACATCATCATCCGGATCCGTCTCGGGCAAATCGTTCATGGAACTTCCAAAGGCCTGTTCCGCATCGGGCAGATCCCGGGTCAGGAACGGGTTTTCCCCTTCTGCATTCATCTTGGATTGAAATTCGAATGGGGAATCAAAGTCATCCAAATTATCAAATTTCCCAAGATGCGCAATGAACTTTAACCGAATATTATCTAATCCGCCGTTTCGGTGTTTGGCCACGATGAACTCCGCCTGCCCCTGGGTAGGGGTGCGTTCCTCGTCGTCCCATTCATCGATCTTGTAGTATTCCGGACGGTAGATAAAGGAAACGATGTCCGCATCCTGCTCAATCGCCCCGGATTCCCGAAGGTCGGACAGGATCGGGCGTTTGCTGCCTCCACGGGTCTCAACGGCCCTGGACAGCTGGGAAAGTGCGATTACCGGAACGTTCAGTTCCTTGGCAAGGGCTTTCAGGTTTCTGGATATGGTGGAAATCTCCTGTTCGCGGTTCCCCCCCTTCTGGCTTACGCCAGAGGTCATCAGCTGAAGGTAATCGATAACCACCAGCCTGATCTTGTGCTGGGAGGCGAGGCGCCGCGCCTTGGCGCGAAGGTCGAAGATCGAAAGGGACGGGGTATCGTCGATAAAGAGCGGGGCTTTCTCCAGGGTCTTGACCTTGACATTGAGTTGCTCCCACTCGTGTTTTTCCAGGCGGCCGGTCCGCAGTTTTTCGGAAGAAAGGCCGGTCTCGGAGGAGATGAGTCGGGTAATCAGCTGGACGGAGGACATCTCCAGGGAGAAAAAGGCAACAGGGATATTCGCGTTCACGGCTATGTTCCTGGCCATGGAAAGCGTCAGGGCCGTTTTACCCATCCCGGGCCTGGCAGCGATGATGATCAGGTCGCTGGGCTGCCAGCCGGAGGTGAGGCGGTCCACCTTGTCAAACCCCGATGGAATGCCGCTGAGCCCTTCCTTATTGGAAATCTCCTCGATCTTTTTCTTCGCCTGTATCACCAGGTTCTGTGCCGTTTCCGCCGAGCGCTTCAGGTTCCCCTGGGTAACCTCATAGAGTTTGGCTTCTGCATTGTCCAGCAGATCAAAAACATCCGTCCCCTCATCATACGCCTCTTCGATGATCTCACTGGAAATCTTGATCAGGCTCCGCTGTATATACTTCTGAAGGATGATGCGGGCATGGAATTCGATATGGGCTGAGGAAGCTACTTTCTGGGTCAGTTTTATAAGGTAAAAATCACCTCCGACCATCTCGAGTTTTCCTTCTTGCTTGAGTTGGGCTGAAACGGTTAATAAATCCACCGGTTCGGAGGATTCGAACAGATTGAAGATCGCTTCGTAAATGTAGCGGTGGGCATCCTTATAGAAAACGTCCGGGTGGAGGATATCGATGACCTCATCGACACCTTTTCTGTCGATCATCATTGCTCCAAGCACAACCTCCTCTAAATCAACGGCTTGTGGTGGTATCTTCCCCTTTTCCAAAGGAATGATATCCGGATTGCCGACTTTGCGACCCACAAGAGCCCTCGATTTTTCCATAGGTTCAAAAGTAGAAAATTAAGATTAAGGTAAATTAGCGAACCCGGATTCGATATTCACCGTTCATTCACAATTGGGATGTTAATAAGTTACGATTTTTTGTTGATAACAAAAAAATCCGGAGCGCGGAACTCCGGAAATATCATAACGCTTTCGCTACAAAAGGATTACCCCTTGAAGACCCCCATGGAACTATATTTTTCCATCCGTTTTTTCACCAGGTCGGCTGGTGATAACTTTTGGAGTTCCTGATAGTGTTTTGCGATCTTGTTGCTGACGATCTCAAAGGTCTTTTCCCGGTCCGCATGGGCTCCCCCGGCGGGCTCCCGGACAATCTCGTCGATCAGCTTGAGTTTTTTCATATCGGCAGCGGTCAGCTTGAGGGCATCTGCCGCCTGCTCCTTGTATTCCCAACTCCTCCAGAGGATGGAGGAACAGGATTCCGGGGAGATGACCGAATACCAGGTATTCTCGAGCATAAGTACCCTATCGCCTACCCCGATTCCCAGGGCGCCCCCTGAGGCTCCTTCCCCAATGATCACCACGATGATGGGAACCTTCAGCCGGGTCATCTCGAGAATGTTCCGGGCAATGGCTTCGCCCTGCCCGCGTTCCTCGGCCTCGATGCCCGGGTAAGCTCCGGGAGTATCGATTAAGGCGACCACCGGCAGGCCGAACTTCTCGGCCGACTTCATAAGGCGCAGGGCCTTGCGGTACCCCTCCGGGTTTGCCATTCCGAAATTCCGGTACTGGCGCGTCTTGGTATTGTATCCCTTCTGTTGTCCGATAAACATATAGGACTGGTCCCCGATCTTCCCGAGGCCGCCGATCATGGCTTTATCGTCACGGACGGTGCGGTCCCCGTGCAGCTCCAGGAAGGTGTCCCCGCAGATCGCACGGATGTAGTCCAGGGTGTAGGGCCGGTTCGGGTGGCGGGAAAGCTGAACCCGCTGCCAGGCAGTCAGGTTTTTGTAGATCTCCTTACGGGTTTCCGCAAGCTTCTTTTCGATCTGCTTGCAGGTCTCGGTGACATCCACATCACTCTCTTCCCCGATCAGCTGGCACTTTTCCAACTGATCCTCCAGTTCCTTGATGGGCATTTCAAAATCCAGGTATTCCATGGATGACTAGCTATTTTGGATGGTTGGTAAGGGCAAAGATAAACTATCTGTGAAAACCAACTGCAGCGACCTGATTATTCTCCCGGGAAGCCACTGTTTTATCTTTTGGCCTTCTGCAAGAGGAAGTAGCCGAGAAAACCAAAAAACACATTGGGCAGGATCACGGCCAGCAGGGGCGGAAAACCCGATTGCTCGGCCAGGGTACCAAACACCTTGTCCATAAAAATGTAGATAAAGGCCACCCCGATCCCGAAAGCGAGGTTTACCCCCATGCCCCCCCTCCGCTTTATGGAAGAAACGGCCACCCCGATAACGGTCAGGATAAAGGCAGTTACCGGCAGGGCCCAGCGCTTGTAGAGCACCATGATGTAGGTGTTCACATTGGCGGCTCCTTTGCGTTTCTGTATCCGTATAAACTCGTTGAGCTCAAACAGGTTTTTCGTTTCCGCGATGTAGGAAACCGGGGTAAGGTCATCGATTTCGAAGGAAAACACCGTATCCAGACGCCTTTTTGTTTCTACCAACTCCGTATCCCCCCTCAGGTTGCGCCGGGTATAAGAGGTCAACCGGTAAATGCTGTCGGCCGGCACCCACCGGATGTTCGCCGCATTGATCTTAAAATCCAGGGTGCCGTCCTCCCTGAAATGCTCAAAGGTAAAATTGTAACCGATCTGCCGTTCCGGGTCAAAGGAGCTCACATAGATGTAGTCCTGTTCGCCCAGCTGGTTGAAGATATTGCTGGTTACCCGGTCCTGCTTCCCTTTTTTCAGGTATTTGTATTTGAACTCGTTGTACCCCTTGCTGGCGGCGGGCACAATGAACATCCCCATTATAAACATCAGCACTGCAATGATGGAAGCCCCTATCCAGTAAGGCCTCAGGAAGCGGCCAAAGGAGACCCCGGAGGAGAGGATGGCCACGATCTCCGTATTGTTCGCCATCTTGGAGGTGAAGAAGATGATGGAGAGGAAAAGGAAAATCGGAAACAGCAGGTGACCGATATAAATGGTGAAATTGACATAGTAGACCACGATCTCCATGAAGGGGGCCTCGTTGTCGATCATTTTCCCAATCTGTTCGGCCAGGTTGAGCATGATCCCGATAGGGATAAACAGGAGCAGCATCAACCCGAAGGTGAGGAGGTATTTTTTTAAGATGTACCTGTCGATAATCCCCATAGCGCTATAGCCTGTTATCCATCTGCCGGACCATTTGATCCTTCCAGGGCCCGAAGGTCCCGTCCAGGATCCGCCTCCTTGATTCCCGAACCAACCAGAGGTAGAAGCCCAGGTTGTGCAGGGTGGCGATTTGCTTGCCAAGATACTCATTTGCCGCGAAGAGGTGCCTCAGATAGGCCTTGCTGTACTCCGTGTCCACGAAGGTCAGGCCCATGGGGTCCAGGGGGGAGAAATCGGCCTCCCACTTCTTGTTCTTGATGTTGATGGTCCCCTCGGAGGTAAACAACATTCCGTTGCGGGCATTTCGTGTCGGCATGACGCAGTCAAACATATCCACCCCCAGCGCGATATTCTCAAGGATGTTTATAGGCGTGCCCACCCCCATCAGGTACCGGGGCTTGTCTTCCGGCAGGATATCGCAGACCACTTCGGCCATGGCGTAGAGCTCCTCTGCCGGCTCTCCGACGGAAAGCCCCCCGATCGCATTCCCCGGAGCCTCTGCCCTGGCGATATACTCGGCTGATTCCTTCCTCAGGTCGGTGTAGACAGACCCCTGAACAATGGGAAAAAAGGATTGTTCATACCCGTATTTTGGAGGGGTTTTCTCGAGGTGGGCCATACACCGGTCCAGCCAGCGGTGCGTCATGTGCATGGATTCTTTGGCGTAGCCGTAGTCACAGGGATACGGAGTACACTCATCGAAGGCCATAATGATGTCCGCCCCGATACTCCGTTGCAATTCCATGACCCTTTCTGGAGTAAACAGGTGGCGTGAACCGTCTATGTGGGACTGGAACTTCACCCCTTCCTCACGGATCTTGCGGCTGGAAGAAAGGGAATAAACCTGGTACCCGCCACTGTCCGTCAGGATCGCCCGTTCCCACCCCATAAAGGCATGCAGCCCTCCGGCCTCCTCCAGGATATGCATTCCGGGCCTCAGATAGAGGTGGTAGGTATTGCCAAGGATGATGTCCGGGTCGATATCCTCCCTCAGTTCGCGCTGGTGGACGCCCTTGACGGAAGCCACGGTCCCCACGGGCATGAAAATAGGGGTCAGGATGGGTCCGTGGGCCGTTTGGTAAACGCCGGCCCGGGCCCGGGTTGAGGTGTCGGTATGTTCCAGGGTGAATCGCCTCATCGTGCGGGGCCAAAGATACATAACTCCCCCGCATTCCCCTAGATAAGAAAATGGTAAAATTACCGGGAAACCATCGTTGATAAATTGTAATAACATCGGTTGTTTAGCCCGCAGAATGCCCTTACTTTTGAGCCAATCAAACACACTCAAATGTCGGAACTAAAGGATTTAGAAGCACTGGTGATACAGGTGCGCAGAGACATCCTCCGCATGGTCCACGAAGTGAACTCAGGCCACCCCGGAGGTTCCCTGGGATGCACGGAATTCTTTGTGGCCATGTACAACCAGGTCATGGAACTGAAAGACACCTTTGACATGGACGGAATCGGGGAAGACCTGTTCTTCCTCTCCAACGGCCATATTTCCCCGGTTTACTACAGCGTGCTCGCACGCAGGGGATTTTTCCCGTTGGAAGAACTGAACACCTTCCGGAAAATCAATTCCAGGCTTCAGGGACATCCGGCTACCCATGAGGGCCTGCCCGGCATCCGCATCGCCTCCGGGTCCCTGGGCCAGGGCATGTCTGTGGCCATTGGAGCGGCTCTTGCCAAAAAGCTCAACCGGGACCCCCACCTGATCTACAGCCTTCACGGGGATGGGGAACTACAGGAAGGACAGATCTGGGAGGCGGTTATGTTTGCTGCCGGTCGGAAGGTGGATAATCTGATCGCCACCATTGACCGCAATGGCCAGCAGATCGACGGACCAACAGAGGATGTGATGCCGCTGGGGGATGTTAAGACCAAATTCGAGGCTTTCGGATGGGATGTGATCTCTCTGAAGGAAGGAAACGACCTCAAGGCGATCATCCAAACCATGGAAGAAGCCAAAAAGCGAACGGGGAAAGGAAAGCCGGTGGCGGTGATCATGGAAACCGTTATGGGGCACGGGGTGGATTTCATGATGCATACCCACGCCTGGCACGGAAAGGCCCCCAACGACGAGCAACTCGAGCAGGCGCTGGAGCAAAACCCGGAAACCCTGGGCGACTACTAACCCCCCAAAACCGAACGGATGAAAAAATATACAGATCAGGGAAAGCAAGATACACGGAGCGGCTTTGGGGCCGGCCTGGCAGAACTCGGAAGGAACAACCCCAGGGTCGTCGCCCTTTGTGCCGACCTGGTGGGGTCCCTCAAGATGGACACCTTTATAGCCGAAAACCCGGACCGGTTCTTCCAGGTTGGGATCGCAGAAGCCAATATGATGGGCATAGCCGCAGGGCTTACCATCGGGGGCTATATACCTTTCACAGGAACTTTTGCCAATTTTTCCACGGGCCGGGTATACGACCAGGTTCGCCAGTCCATCGCCTATTCTGAAAAGAATGTAAAGATCTGTGCTTCCCATGCCGGGATCACCCTTGGGGAAGACGGGGCTACCCACCAGATCCTGGAGGACATCGGGCTGATGAAAATGCTTCCCGGGATGACCGTGATCAACCCCTGTGACTTCAACCAGACCCGGGCAGCCACCCTGGCCATTGCGGAACACGAGGGGCCCGTATATCTGCGGTTTGGGCGCCCGAAAGTAGCGAATTTTACCCCGGAGGATCAGGAATTCCAAATCGGGAAGGCCCTGCTGCTGCAGGAAGGAACGGACGTGAGCATCTTCGCAACGGGCCATTTGGTATGGGAAGCCCTTATAGCGGCAGAAAACCTTGCCAACCAGGGGATCTCGGCAGAGGTTATCAACATCCACACCATCAAGCCCATCGATGCCGGGGCCATCGTCGCCTCCGCCTCAAAGACAGGTTGCGTGGTGACTGCCGAAGAGCACAACTACCTGGGAGGCATGGGGGAAAGCGTGGCGCGGGTCCTGACCACGCATAAGCCCACCCCCCAGGAATTCGTCGCCACCCGGGATACCTTCGGGGAAAGTGGCACCCCGGATCAACTCATGGAGAAATACGGACTGAACAATAAAGCCATTGAAAAGGCCGTTGTGAAGGTAATGGCCAAAAAGTAGGGAAAATTCCCTGTGACAGGTCCAAAAGAATGCTCTATGAAACGTACTTTCTTCTTACCCGCCCTGCTGCTTTTTTTCAGCCTGGCAACCTATGCACAGGCTGGGGGATCAGGTTTCGGCCTAAAGGCCGGAGTCAATTTCAACAGCAACGGAGACCTTAAAATTGATGAAGTCCCGGAGATCAGCCCGGATACCGGAGTCGGTTACCACATAGGAATATGGGGCCGGTTCGGGGGAGTCGCCTACCTGCGTCCGGAACTCGTTTATACTGAAATAAACTCCGATTATGACGGGGAAACCTTTAAGATGCGGAAACTGGATCTTCCCGTGTTATTCGGGCACCGGTTCCTCGGCCTCTTCCACGGCTTTATCGGACCGGCATTCCAGTACGTCCTGAACACCGACCTTGAGAATGTTGACATCAGCGATGTGGAAAACAACTTCACAGTAGGGTTTCAGATCGGTGGTGGGGTCAACCTGGGCAGGATTGGAATCGATATCCGCTATGAACGGGGACTGAGTCCAAACTATCTGGATATCAATGAGATCGAAGGAGTTCGATTGGATACCAGACCCACTCAGATCATTCTGGGGCTTTCCTTCAAGATATAGGGCCCGCAAGGCCCTGGCAAACAGAGATACTTCTGGGGGTAACGCCCTTTTTCGGA
Source organism: uncultured Flavobacteriaceae bacterium (assembly GCA_965365265.1). Lineage (GTDB taxonomy): Bacteria > Bacteroidota > Bacteroidia > Flavobacteriales > Flavobacteriaceae > Robiginitalea. The sequence goes on along the minus strand of CBDUBB010000037.1, from coordinate 531 downwards.
AGGGTCAGGAAGTGGTAGGGTCCAGGTAATCCGGAATACCATTTCCATTGGAATCCGGGAAGGTAATGCTCCCATCCGGATTAATGATGATTTCCTCCCTTGTAGGGGTAAAGTCACCGTCATCATCATCGTCCAGGAAGTTTGCCCGAAGGGGCGCTCCGGGGCTAGCCCGTTCTGTTTCCTCATCCGTATTGTCGTTGTAGAGGTACCCGTCTCCGTCCAGGTCCTCCTGAATGGATGGAATCCCGTCGCCATCGTGGTCTGCCTCCTCAACGGTAAACAATTCAATCGAGAAAATTAGACATGAGTAGGCGGGAATGGCTATACTGGGCGGGGCGTTGAAATAGCCCAGGCCCGAGGGTAAAAACATGGCCCCTACTCCCCCATCGAGGGAACTAACGGTACCGTCCGGGTTCGAGGTAATGGAGCCGGCTGCCTTGAAAAAGGGCATGGCCTCGGAAAACCCGCGCGCACCCTGAAGCGGGCCCTGTATCCTTGCCAGGTCAAACCAGGTCGGCTGGGTAAAGGAAC
>CBDUBB010000036.1:0-12316 GCA_965365265.1 uncultured Flavobacteriaceae bacterium | reverse complement strand
TAAGATCGGCAACCCTGGCGCCAAACATGTGGACCCCGAGCACCTCATCCGTTTTGGCATCGGCCAGGACCTTCACAAAACCGTCTGTATCCATGCTGGCACGGGATCTTCCCAGGGCGCGCATTGGAAACTGCCCGCTTTTGAACGCAATTCCGGCCTCTTTCAATTGCGCTTCCGTCTTCCCGACCGAGGCGACCTCAGGCCAGGTATAGACCACTCCTGGAATCAGGTTGTAATCAATATGGGGCTTTTGTCCGGCAATCCGTTCAGCTACAAGCACACCTTCCTCTTCTGCCTTATGGGCCAGCATTTGCCCCCGTACAACATCTCCTATGGCATAGATATTAGGGGCTGAGGTCTGCAACTCCTCATTGACTTCCACCTGACCCCGGTCGTTGATCTTGACACCGGCTGCCTCCGCATTGAGCCCGTCAGTGAAGGGGCGGCGCCCCACGGAAACCAGGCAGTAATCCCCTTCCAGGACAACCTCCTCATCCTTCTTGTTCATGGCTTTTACGGTAACCTTTTTGCCTTTTCGATCCACGGCAGTAACCTTATGGGATACGTAGAATTTGAACCCCTGCTTTTTGAACACCTTGGTCAGTTCCTTGGAAAGGGCAGCATCCATTGTCGGGATTATCCGGTCCATGTATTCGACCACACTGACCTTCGCCCCCAACCTTTGGTAGACCTGGCCGAGTTCCAGACCGATCACCCCACCACCGATTACAATCAGGTGCTTCGGGATCTCTTTCAGGCTCAGGGCCTCTGTGGAAGTAATGATCCGTTCCTTGTCTATTTCGATAAAGGGCAGGGAGGCGGGTTTGGAGCCTGTAGCGATAATGCTCCGGGTTGCCTCAATCTCTGTTTCCTCTGTTCCCTGTATCCGGATATGAGTGGCATCCCTGAAGCTGCCAAGCCCGTGGTAGACATCGATTTTATTTTTTCCCATAAGGAATTCGATCCCCTTGGTGGTCTGGTCCACCACAGCCTGTTTGCGGTCTATCATCTTTTTAAGATTCACCTTAACCGTTCCAGGGATTTCGATCCCGTGCTGGTCAAAATGGGAGACGGCATCCTCGTAGTGGTGGCTGGAATCCAGCAGGGCCTTTGAGGGAATGCATCCCACGTTGAGACATGTCCCTCCGAGGGTGTTGTATTTTTCGATCAAAGCTGTTTTCATTCCGAGTTGGGCACAGCGGATAGCCGCCACATACCCTCCCGGTCCAGAGCCGATCACGGCAACGTCATATGATTTCATAGGATTGGTTTCCTTTTGGGAATTTATTCGTAAAAGCAGTCACAAAAGTACAAATGTTTTTGCATCGGGCCCACAGGCGCCTGTAAAGGAAATTGGAGTTTCGGAAAAGGCATTAAAGCGGTAGTTCGGTTGTTTGTTTTACCGTATTGATCACAAAGGCGCTATGGGTACTCCCAATGTGTTGTATGGCGGTAAGCTTGGCCACCATGAACTCACGGTATTCCTGCATGTCCCTGACGCAGATTTCAAGAAGGTAATCGTATTCACCCCCCAGATGATAACAGCTGACCACCTCTTCCAGTTCCCCTACCTCCTTCTCGAAGGAGATGACCTGGGTTTTGATATGCTGGTTGAGTTTTACCTGGCAGAATACCCGAAAATTCCGTTCCACCCTGGACGGATCGAGCAACGCAACATACTTTCGGATGATCCCCTGACGCTCGAGCCGCTTGATCCGCTCGTATACAGCGGTCGGAGACAGCCCCAACTCCAGGGAAAGGGCTTTATGGGTTTGCTTGCTGTTTTGCTGCAGCAATCGCAATAGTTTCTTATCTGTGGCATCCATACGGGCAGAGAATTTTTCAGATGAAGGTATTTACTTAATCCAAAAATAGTTTATTTTTCTATTGAATTAGTTTTATACAGATGATTTTACATCATATCTATAAATGTATTGATTTTTAATTTGCTAAAGCCTATTTTTACAAAACAAACTTGAAAGTTATGGATTACAAAGCATCAGAAGCCCTTCAGGACTTACAGTATTTCGGAGAATTTGGTGGAGTAAACCCTTCAATTTCCGACTCTTCCACCTACACCTTTCTCAGCGCCAAAACCATGTTTGACACCTTTGAGGGCAATACAGAAGGATGTTATCTGTACAGCAGGCATTCTTCTCCTTCAAACCTCTATCTGGGTGAGGCCATGGCTGCCCTGGAGGGGACAGAAGCCGCAAATGTAACTGCCAGCGGGATGGGGGCTATTTCTGCAGTAATCCTTCAGCTGTGCGGCAGCGGGGATCACCTGATAAGCAGCCGGACCATTTACGGGGGCACCTATGCCTTCCTGAAAAACTTCCTCAAACGATTCCAGATCGATGTCAGTTTTGTCGACATCACCGATACGGAAGCCGTAGCCAAAGCCATAAGGCCGGAGACAAAAATGATCTATTGCGAATCGGTCAGCAACCCGTTGCTCGAGGTGGCAGACATCAGGACGCTTTCTGGTATTGCCAAATCAAACGGAGTCCCCCTGGTGGTAGATAACACCTTTACCCCCTTATCCATAGCCCCCGCCCGCCTGGGTGCGGACATCGTGATCCACAGCCTGACCAAGTTCATCAACGGGACCAGCGACACAGTTGCCGGGGCTATTTGCGCCAGCAACGAGTTTTGCCTTTCCCTGAAAGACGTTCACGACGGGGCAGGCATGCTCCTGGGAAGCACCCTGGACAGTTTGCGGGCCGCATCCATCCTCAAGAACATGCGAACCCTGCACCTCAGGATCAAAAAACACAGCGAAAATGCCCTCTACCTCGCCCGCGAATTTGAAAAAGCGGGGCTCAGGGTGGTGTATCCCGGGCTTCCCTCCCACCCCGGCCACAAACTCATGCAAAGTCAACTGGTGGAACAGTATGGGTTTGGTGGTATTCTCACCCTGGATATGCAGACCCTGGAAAGGGCAAACGCCCTAATGGAGCACATGCAAAACGAAAACCTCGGCTATCTGGCGGTAAGCCTTGGCTTCTATAAGACGCTATTCAGCGCCCCTGGCACCTCCACATCTTCAGAGATACCAGAGGAAGAGCAGAAGACCATGGGGCTTACCGATGGGCTGATCCGTTTTTCCATAGGACTTGACAACGATATCGAACGGACCTGCCAGCGGATGAAGGCCTGCATGAAAAACATCGGAATCCTCACTTCCAAGGGAGTTCCGGCCTGATCAGCCGGGCCTGGGAGGTTGCATGGGAGCAATCAATGTTGTAATATTACCTCCCAACTAACTCAAACTCATGGCCCAAACCAGCAGGAACAAATTCCGGCAAGACGAACATATAGTAGATAACGCAGAACTTTCCATCTGGGAAGCCCTCATCCCGGTCATCGCCCTGATCGGGATGCTTGCTTATAATGTCTATGTCTTTGGGGACGATGCCATTAGCGGTTCCAACCAGTTTATCCTGCTCATGGGAGGGGCTGTTGCCGCCGTGGTGGGATTTTATAACAAGGTCTCCTTTAAACAAATGCTGGCCGAGGTGTCCGAAAACATCAAGTCGACCACCGGTGCCCTCCTGATCCTGCTGATGGTGGGGGCCCTTGCCGGGACCTGGCTGATCAGCGGGATTATTCCCGCCATGATCTACTACGGCCTGCAAATTCTGAACCCGACTATTTTTCTCGGCGCCTGCGTGGTGATCAGCGCTATCATTTCCGTGGCCACTGGGAGCAGCTGGACCACCTCCGCAACGGTGGGGATTGCCCTGGTGGGCATCGGAGAGGCTTTGGGGATCTCTTTGGGCATGACGGCCGGTGCCATCCTGTCCGGCGCCTATTTCGGAGACAAGATGTCCCCCTTGAGCGATACCACCAACCTCGCACCTGCCATGGCCGGAGGGGATCTTTTCAGCCATATCCGGTATATGGCCCTGACCACCATCCCGACCATTCTGATCACGCTGCTGGTTTTCATCATAATCGGTTTTTCCGTGGAAACCACCGGGGAGGCAGATACGAAAGGGATAATGGACTCTATTGAGGTTGCCTTTAATATCAACGGGTGGCTTTTCCTGGTCCCCCTGGTGGTCATTTTTATGATCATCCGGAAAACCCCTCCCCTTGTGGCGCTGCTTATCGGTACGCTGCTGGGAGGTGTCTTTGCCCTTGTCTTCCAGCCAGGAGTGGTAGCAGGCATCACAGGTGCGAGCCAGCTGGATTTCCAGTCCGGGTACAAGGGAATCCTCAACGCCATTACCGTCAGCACCTCTATAGAAACGGACAATACGGCACTAAACGCCCTGTTTACGGCCAAGGGAATGAATGGCATGCTGGGGACCATCTGGCTGATCGTTTGTGCCATGGTTTTTGGCGGGATCATGGACGGCATCGGGGCGCTTTCACGAATCACGAAGGGCCTGCTGAGCCTGGCCAAATCCACTTTTAGCCTGTTTGCCAGCACCGTGGGAAGTTGTATTGCGCTCAATGTAACCGCCTCAGACCAGTACCTAGCCATTGTAGTGCCCGGAAAGATGTTCGCTCAGGCCTACGAGGACCGTGGCTTGGCTCCTGAAAACCTGAGCCGGACCCTGGAGGACTCGGGAACGGTAACCTCCGTGCTCATTCCATGGAATACCTGTGGGGCTTACCACAGCGGCGTATTGGGGGTGCCGGTTGCGGACTATTTCTTCTTCGCCATCTTTAACTGGCTCAGCCCTATGATGACCCTTTTCTTTGCTGCCGTGGGCATAAAGATCAAAAGGCTGCTGAAGTAATTCTGTCGATCTTTTAAGGCTGGGCACCTACTCCGTTTTGTACCGACACGGGCAGCGTGAAAAGATGCCTGTTTTTAAGGTTGCTTTTGTTAGTTTTGTAAAAAACAACTCTTATGGCAACAATCACCCTTGGCGGAAACGAAGTACATACCCTTGGAAATTTACCCGAAATTGGATCTGAAGCCCCGGATGTGGAGCTGGTTGACAGCGATCTGGGTCGGGCACATATCAGCGATTTCAGGGGGCAAAAAGTCCTGATGAATATTTTTCCAAGCGTCAATACGGGGGTGTGCTCCAATTCTGTGCGCAGCTTTAACCAGGAAGCAGCCAGTCTACCAAACACTAAAGTGCTCTGTATCTCCAAAGACCTCCCCTTTGCCCAGAAAGCGTTTTGCGCGGCGGAAGGAATCGAAAACGTGGTCATGCTTTCCGATTACCGGGATGGAAGATTTGGGAAGGCCTACCAGCTAACCATGACTGATGGCGGGTTTGAAGCCCTTTTATCCCGCTCTGTGATCATCCTGGATGCGGCGGGAAGGGTCCGATACACGGAACAGGTCCCGGAGATCGGACAGGAACCTGATTATAAAGCGGCCCTTGAGGCCCTTTCCAATGTCTGAATCGGGGTTTGCCAGAGACAGGATCAAGAGTGTGGGTTACGCCCTGAAAGGCGCATGGGTACTGCTCAGTTCGGAGGGCAGCATCCAGGTGCAATTCGTCATTGCACTGCTGGTGACGGGAGCGGGATGGTATTTCGACATCTCGGCAACGGAGTGGATGTTCCAGCTGATGGCCATTGGGATGGTCATGGGCGTGGAAGGGGTCAATACCGCAGTGGAGAAGTTGTCGGATTACGTCCAGCCCAATACCGATCCGCGAATCGGGAAATTAAAGGATGTTTCTGCCGGGGCAGTTCTGCTCACCTCTGTCATCGCCTGTATCATCGGTTTAATCATTTATGTCCCCAGGATCTTTTAAGGACAGGGAAGGCCGTAGCATCCTTTCTAAATTTGTAATTTAGCCACGCTGTTCAAAGCAATCCCATGGCCCGGAAAAAACGCAAACAATCGGCGACACGCCAAAAGAAGGTGCCGGTTCTGTCCAAACAGAACAAGGTAATCCTGGGCAGCCTTTTGATCCTCCTAAGCCTGGCCCTGTTTTTCAGTTTTGTCTCTTTTTATTTCACCTGGCAGGACGACCAAAGCCTGCTGACCGAATTTGCCAACCGGGACAAATCTGCCGAAAATCTCCTGAATAAATTCGGTGCCGGTGTAAGTCATTTCTTCATGTACCGAGGCTTTGGACTGGCCTCCTTTATTTTTCCCGTGTTGCTCTGCCTGTCGGGCCTGTACCTCTTCCTCGGCATCAAACCCAAAGGCCTGGCCAGTAAATGGATCTGGGGGTTCATCCTTCTGATCTGGTGTTCCATCAGCCTTGGATTTTTTGCCGCGGAACAACCCCTGCTGGGCGGTCAGGTTGGGTATGAAATGAATGACTTTCTGCAGGATTACACCGGGAAAATAGGCGTATTCCTGCTCCTCCTGTTCGGGCTGATCTTTATCCTGGTCCGCTTGTTTGGCATTACCCCGGATGGCATCTCCCGGGCGTTTCGCTCCATTACGGCCAGCCTTCAGAAAGGGACCGGACCAAAGGGGGAAACCCCTGCCTACAGTACAGTGGAGATGGAGGTGCCGGTAGAAGAGGAAGACCAGGTAGAGGCACCTGACCCCTACACCCACAAGAAGGATATTCCTGTCCTGGACACGGAAGAAACCGAAGTCGGAGACGAAACCGAACCCAATGAAGCCGAAATCCTGATGGAAGTGGCCCAGGGGTCCGAAGAACCTGAGGAAACGGATATCCTCGCCGAAAAGCTGGTGGCAGACTTCGGGGAATTTGACCCAACCCTGGAACTGGCCAACTACAAATTCCCACACCTGGACCTGCTGGATTCCCACGGGACCAGTGGGGGAATCACCATCAACCAGGAGGAACTGGAGGAGAACAAGAACAAGATCGTTCAGACCCTCAAGAACTATAATATAGGGATCGCCCAGATCAAGGCGACCATAGGGCCCACGGTAACCCTGTACGAAATAGTTCCGGAGGCCGGCATTCGTATTTCGAAGATCAAAAACCTGGAGGACGACATCGCCCTGTCCCTGGCTGCCCTTGGAATCCGGATCATCGCACCCATCCCCGGCAAGGGGACCATCGGCATCGAGGTGCCCAACAAGAATCCCACGGTGGTTTCCATGCGTTCGGTAATCGCCTCCAAAAAGTTCCAGAACGCCGAGATGCAGCTGCCCATCGCCTTTGGGAAGACCATCAGCAACGAGACCTTTGTCGTGGACCTGGCAAAAATGCCCCACCTGCTCATGGCTGGTGCTACGGGCCAGGGGAAATCCGTGGGGCTTAATGCCGTCCTCACATCCCTCCTCTACAAGAAGCATCCGGCGGAGGTAAAATTTATCCTGGTGGATCCCAAAAAGGTGGAACTCACCCTCTACAACAAGATAGAGCGGCACTACCTTGCAAAGCTCCCAGACAGCGAGGAGGCCATCATCACGGACAATACCAAGGTAATCCATACCCTGAACTCCCTCTGCATTGAAATGGACAACCGGTATGAGTTGCTTAAAGCGGCCATGGTCCGCAATATCAAGGAATACAATACCAAATTCAAGGCGCGGAAGCTCAACCCAAATGAAGGGCACCGGTTCCTGCCCTACATCGTTTTGGTGATCGATGAATTTGCCGACCTGATCATGTCTGCAGGAAAAGAGGTAGAAACGCCGATTGCACGTCTGGCCCAACTGGCCAGGGCCATTGGGATCCATCTGGTCATTGCCACCCAGAGGCCTTCTGTCAATGTGATCACGGGGCTTATCAAGGCAAACTTTCCCGCCCGGATTGCCTTCCGGGTAACGTCCAAGATAGACTCCCGCACCATCCTGGACACCCAGGGGGCGGACCAGCTGATCGGACGGGGGGATATGCTGTTTACCCAGGGGAACGAGATCATTCGCCTTCAGTGCGCTTTTGTCGATACCCCGGAAGTTGCCAAAATAACGGAGTACATCGGCTCCCAGCGCGGGTACCCTGATGCGCACCTCTTACCGGAGTATGTGGACGATGAATCTGGCACAGGGATTGATTACGATATCGAGGACCGGGACACCAAGTTCCGAGAAGCTGCAGAAGTCGTCGTAACGGCCCAACAGGGTTCTGCCTCCCTGATCCAGCGCAAACTTAAACTGGGGTACAACCGGGCCGGTCGCATCATTGACCAGCTGGAGGCTGCAGGCATTGTAGGCCCTTTTGAAGGGAGCAAGGCCAGGCAGGTCCTGGTACAAGACCTTGCAGCCCTGAACGAACTTCTTAGAAACGAAACAAATGGATAATATGAAACGGAATTCATTCATCATCCTCCTGATCTGTCTGGCCCTGGGGAGTGTTTATGCCCAGGACGGCGCCAAAGCGAAGGCACTTCTGGACGAGGTCTACAACAAGGTCAAGGGATATGACAACATCGTGGTGGACTTCAAATTTGACCTTTACAACAGTGAAGCTGATGTGAGTCAGGAAACGCGGGGCAATGTGACCCTGAAGGGGGATATGTATTACCTGAATTACATGGGGGCCGAACAACTCTACGACGGGAAGAAGGTATACACCATCGTCCCGGAAAACGAGGAGGTCACCATTGAGGACAAATCGGAAGACGGCGGAACGGTGAGCCCCTCCAAAATGCTAACCTTTTACAAGGAAGGTCACACCTATGACTGGGACATCCTTCAAAACGTACAGGGCCGCAAGATTCAATACGTAAAGCTTACTCCTATCGACTCCAATTCCGAAGTAGCCTCCATTCTGCTCGGGATCGATGTAGAGACAAAGCATATCTACAAACTGATCGAAACCGGGAAGAACGGGACCAAGACCACTATCACTGTTAATTCTTTTAAAACCGACCAACCCCTGTCAAAAACCTTATTTACCTTTGATGAAAAGAAGTACACGGAAGAAGGGTACTACATCATAAGAAACTAGTGGGTGCGAATCCTGGATCAATACATACTGGGCAGGATCCTGATGAATTTTTTCAGTTCGTTTGTGATCCTGATGTTTATCTTCATCTTTCAGACGATCTGGCTTTTTATTGACGATCTGGCAGGAAAAGGGCTGGATTTGATCATCATCGGGAAGTTCCTGCTCTACCTGATGCCCAACCTTACGGAAAAGGTCCTCCCCCTTACCGTCCTGCTCTCTTCAATCCTCACGTTCGGAGCCTTTGCCGAGAATTATGAGTTTGCCGCCATGAAGGCTTCCGGGATCTCCCTGCTACGGTCCATGCGGTACATCATTGTTTTTGTGGTAATCCTGGGTGGAGTAACCTTTTATTTTGCCAATACGGTAATCCCGGCCTCTGAGCAAAAGATCTATAACCTGAGGCGGAATATCGCCACCCTGAAACCCGCTGCGGTGATCGTGGAAGGGGTCTTTAGCGATTTCGAAGGGCTGAACATCAAAGTAGACCGGAAGTACGGGGAAAACGACCGGTTTCTGGAAAACGTGATCATTCACCAAAAATCGAACCTGCAGCGCAATACCACGGTGATCAAAGCCGCCACAGGGGAGCTTATCAGCGAAGAGGGTTCGGATATCATACAGCTCCTCCTGAAGGATGGGCACTACTACGAGGAACTGATCACCAAATCTGGCACGGAGGGAAAACACCACCCTTTTGCCAGGGCTGATTTCGAGACCTACATCATGAATATCAAGCTTCCGGACAACATGGAGGACCTGGAGGCAGACCGGAATGTGGAGACCGACCGGATGAAGAATGTCAGCCGGTTGATGACGGATATAGATTCTATTGAGAACCACAACAAGGGCCTTGTTGGCGCATTTTCCAGGAACATCTCCATGCGGATGGGAGCGTTTCCGGTAAGTAAGCGCGACAGCATCTCCGAGGTCAGGGATTCTGTGTCGCGGGTTCGGGATTCCATAAGGACCACCTTTGTAAAGCGCATTCCCGATCAGGCAACTGATAGCGCCAAAGTGCCAAGGCCGCCCAAGCGGGTTATCGCGGGTGCCGACCTTATCAGTCCTTTTAAGCCATTTGAACAGGGCCAGATCCTGGACGCCTCCCGGAATTCGGTTAAGAATATTCTCAACTCCGTTAGGGGTAAGCGGGAAGAACTGGAGCTGAGCTATAAGCGCTATAACATGCACATTTTAAGCCTGCACAGGAAATTTGCGCTTGCTTTTTCCTGTATCATCCTGTTCTTTGTGGGGGCTCCCCTGGGCGCCATTATACGGAAGGGCGGGTTGGGCCTTCCCATGGTGATCGCCATTGTGCTGTTCCTGGCTTATTATTTTTTCGGGGTATTTTCGGGCAATTACGCCAAAGAGGGAAACATTCACCCGATCCTCGGGGCGTGGCTTCCCACCATGATCATGCTTCCCCTGAGTATCTGGCTGACCCGAAGGGCCACCGCTGACAGGGGACTGACCGATTTCGGTCATTTCGTGGATTATATAAAGGAACGCTTTCCGCGTTTCAGAAAAAAGAAGGCAACGCAAAACAGCTGATGAAAAAAGACATACAACTCGACTCCATCGAATCCGCCATTGAGGATATCCGCAAGGGCAAGGTAATCATCGTGGTGGATGATGAGAACCGGGAAAACGAAGGGGACTTTATCGCGGCAGCAGAGACGGTCACCCCAGAGATGATCAATTTTATGGCGACCCACGGCAGGGGGCTCATCTGTGCCCCGCTTACCGAGCAGCGTTGCAATGAGCTGGATCTGAACATGATGGTGGAAAACAATACCGTGCTCCACCATACGCAATTCACCGTTTCGGTGGACCTGATCGGGCATGGTTGTACCACCGGGATATCCGTTCATGACCGGTCAAAGACGATCAAAGCCCTGGTAGACCCCAAAACCCGGCCCATTGAGCTGGGCAGGCCCGGACATATTTTTCCCCTCCGCGCCAAGAACGGGGGGGTGCTCAGGAGAACCGGCCATACCGAGGCCGCAGTAGATTTCGCACGCCTGGCAGGGTTTTCCCCCGCGGGCATCCTGGTGGAAATCCTCAACGAGGACGGCACCATGGCCCGGTTGCCGCAGCTTCAGGAAGTGGCCCGGAAATTTGACCTGAAACTGGTTTCCATTGAAGACCTGGTGGCCTATCGCATGCAGCATGACAGCCTGATCCAGAAAAAAGAGTCATTTGACCTGAAAACCCGTTTTGGGGAGTTCCATCTGCATGCCTACCAGCAGACCACCAATGACCAGATCCATATCGCCCTTACCAAAGGGAGCTGGAAGACCGGCGATCCGGTACTGACCAGGATCAATTCCACCCTGGTGAACAACGATATTCTGGGAACCCTGACCAACGATGCTGAAAAGAAGCTGGACGATATGTTTCGCGCCCTGAATGCGGAAGGAAAAGGGGCCATTGTCTTTATCAACCAGCAAAGCGAATCCTTCAACCTCCTGCAGCGCCTGAAAGGGCTGCGGGAAAATCAGGAGAAAGGGGTTATGAAAGCCCCGGGAATCCCCATGGACAACAAGGATTTTGGAATCGGGGCTCAGATCCTGCACGACCTGCGTATCCACAAACTCCGGCTGATGACCAACAGTCAGCAGACCAAACGCGTGGGAATCGTGGGATACGGCCTTGAAATAGTGGACTACGTGCCCTATTAACCTGCCAGGGGAGCCAGCACTTCACGCAGCACCCTGGCCCTGCGCTGCAGTTCCTCCTTATCCCAGCCGAGTTTGATGAGTACCGAGAGCGTCCGGCCCATCCAATGGTCCGAGCCCGGGTGCCCCCAGGAGTTTCTGCTTAAGAATTGCTCCTTGAGCTGAAGCGGTAATTTGGATATAGAATTCAGTCCTTTCAGGTGTTCCCAGCGACGGTGGTAATGCCAGTTGTTGTCATACCAGTAGAAAACCCCATCCAGACCGGCCTCCGCGAGGGCCTTGCCCGCCTTGCGGGCGGTTGCTTCATCCGGGAGGAAAAAATTCAGGAAGGAATAATTTTCAATGCCACCCTCAGGAACCCTTCTGAAGGTGACTCCCCTGATATCGGAGATCGCATTTCGGAGCTCGCTGTAGTGGTTTTGCTGTATCCCCAGGAATTCATCCAGGCGCTTTGACTGGGCAAGCCCAACGGCCGCATTCAACTCCGAGATCCGGAAATTGAATCCGAGGTGCGGATGGCCTTCGGCGCCGCGGTCAGCCCCGATATGGTCGTGTCCGTGGTCACTGTAGGCCTGGGCTTTCTCATAGACTTCATCGGAATCCGTGATCAGCGCCCCGCCTTCCCCGCAGGTAATCGTCTTGACATAGTCAAATGAAAAACAGCCAATATGTCCGTAGCTGCCCAGGGGTTTGCCTTCATAACTCCCCCCAATCGCCTGGCAGGCATCTTCCAGTAAAATGAGACCGTGTTCCTCGGAAAGGGCTTTCAGCGCCCTAAGATCAGCCATGGAACCACACATGTGTACAGGCATGATTACCCGGGTTGCAGGGGTAATT
>CBDUBB010000035.1:0-12613 GCA_965365265.1 uncultured Flavobacteriaceae bacterium | reverse complement strand
CTGGAAACTCTACCGGTACGACGAAGACAAACTTTCTCCATTTTTTGCCGATGAGGCGCTGAAGGAAATGGATATGAACGATCTGATCTCCTCCATAGTATCCAAAAAAGAGAGCCGGGAGGCACAAGACAGGGCAACCCCCTCAGCGCAGTAGGGCATTCCGTAGGATCGTCACCGGGTGTTGGGCTGCCCTACCTGTTCCGTCCAGGATCTGATGTCTGCAACTGGTGCCATTTGCCGCAACAATGACTTCAGGATCGGATTTCTGAACGGCTGGGAAAAGTTTTAAGCCGCCAATCTGCATACTTACGTCGTAGTGTTCCTTTTCATAGCCAAAAGAGCCTGCCATCCCGCAACACCCGGATGGAATAAGGGTTGCAGAGTAATTTTCAGGCAGGTTCAGCACGTCAAAAGTACTTTTCTGGTCTCCCAGGGCTTTCTGATGGCAATGCACGTGTATTTTAACTTTTCTGGGTTCCCTGGTAAACTGATCCGGCCCTATGCGGCCCCCGGCAATTTCCCTTGAAAGGAACTCTTCTAGCAGAAATGCGTTTGATGCAATGGCGGATGCCTGTTCGGAAGGCAGCCCAAACCTTTTGTATTCATCGCGGAAAGTCAGCAGAGCCGATGGCTCCAGCCCGACAACGGGGATTCCCTTATCGGCAAATTCGAGGAGGGACGATTTGTTCTTTTTGGCGAGGTTACGTGCCTGTTTCAGGAACCCCTTTGAAAGGAAACTCCGTCCGCTTTCTGCCTTGAACAGCCTGACATCGTACCCCAGACTTTCCAGCAATTCAATGCCGTGAATCCCCAATTCCGTATCCAGATAGCGGGTAAATTCATCGATATAGAGCACAACGGGTTTGATGTAATTCTTTTGCTGTTTCTTGGTCTTTCGAAGGAAAGATTCAAAATCCACACGACCAACAGCCGGCAGGGTTCTGCGGGGTGCAATCCCCAACATGTTCTTAATCACCCGGCTCCCCAACCCCTTTTGCGTCAACAGGTTTGACAAGGGGGCTATCTGGCTTTGCAGACGGGTAATCCGGGTATTGTACGCGAATAGGCGGCTTCTCAGGGGATAACCGTTTGCTTCCTGGAACTGGTACGAAAATTCTGCCTTCAGGGTGGACACATCCACGTTACTGGGGCACTCCCGCGCACAGGCCTTGCAGCTCAGGCAAAGATCAAAGACCTCCTTGAGTTCTGTCTTATCGAAGGGGTTTGAGCTGGTGCCTTCGGTAAGCATCTCCCTTAGTGCATTGGCCCTGGCCCGGGTAGTGTCCTTTTCATTCCGGGTAGCCTGGTAACTCGGGCACATGGCCCCGGGCATCTGGTGGGTTTTCCTGCAGTCGCCACTGCCGTTGCATTTTTCCGCAGCCCTCAGAATGCCCTGGCTATCGGAAAAGTCGAGCAGGGTTGAAATTTCGGGTTCCTCCCGGTCCGGAACATACCGCAGTGCCTTGTCCATGGGGTACGCATCGACAATTTTGCCAGGATTAAAAATACCCCTGGGGTCAAAATACGACTTGATCCGTCGGAGCAGGGCATAATTGCGCTCTCCGATCATCATCGGAATGAATTCGGCCCGGACAATCCCATCCCCGTGTTCCCCGCTGAAGGAACCCCCGTATTTTTTGGTAAGTGCTGCCACTTCTGTCGTAATCTGACGGAAAAGGTGCACGTCCCCGGAACGCTTTAAGTTCAATATAGGCCTCAGGTGGAGCTCCCCTGCGCCCGCATGGGCGTAATAGACTGCCTCCTGATCGTGGCCCTTCATGATGGCTGTAAATTCCCCGATAAAATCCTTGAGGTCAGGCAGGGCCACTGCGGTGTCCTCAATACAGGCAACCGCCTTGCGGTCTCCAACCATGTTCCCCAACAGGCCCAGGCCGGCCTTCCTTAGCTGAATGGCCCGGGAGATTTCTGATCCCCTAAGGACGGGGGCCGCATAGGATTTTCCGCTTGCCCGAAGGGTTTGGAGCACATTTTTAATGGAAGCCTCCAGTTCTTCTGCAGACTCCTCCCGAACTTCAAGCATGAGCAATGCTGCCGGATCCCCTTCCACGAAAAACCGGTTTTCTAGGTGCTCCAGGTTGTTTTTGGTACAATCCAAAATAACCTTGTCCATCATTTCGCACATATAAAGCGGGTGCTCCATAACCGGGGCCACGTCCGTGAGGCTTTCCTCTAGGCTGTGGTAATGCGGGACGATCATAGCTGCCTCCTTTGGGGGCAACGGATCGAGTTGCAGGGTGATCTCCGTGGTGAGTGCAAGCGTTCCTTCGCTACCGCATAATAGCCGGGCAAGGTTGAAGGCCGCTCCTCCCGGGGCAAAGAGTTCGCTCTCCAGCAGGGCATCTACGGCATAGCCCGTATTGCGCCGATGGATTTCAGGCTTTGGAAATTCTTGTTTTATCGACTCCTGTAACTCTTTGTTAGAAAGCTCATTGACTACCTTTTTATAAATATCAGATTCAAGACTATTTCCCCGGGATTTAGCCTGTACCTCAGAGGGAGTCATCTGCCTAATATCTGCGGTTGAACCATCAGAGAGCAGCACTTTCATAGAGACGACCTTATCGCGGGTGACCCCATACCGGATGGAGGTGGTGCCGCTGGAATTGTTCCCTACCATGCCCCCGATCATACACCGGTTCGAAGTGGATGTGTTTGGGCCAAAAAAAAGACCGTAAGGTTTGAGAAAATCGTTGAGCTCGTCCCGGATCACCCCGGGCTGCACCCGAATCTGTCTTTTTTCCAGGTCCAGATCCAGGATTTGCGTAAAATGCCTGGAAAGGTCCACCGTGATCCCCTCCCCTACGCATTGCCCAGCCAGGGAAGTACCCGCGGTGCGGGGTATCAGCCCGATCTGATGGGCGGTGGCAAATTCAATCAGGTGCCTGAGATCGTCTTCGGTCCTGGGGTAGGCCACCGCCAGGGGGAGCATTCGGTAGACCGAGGCATCCGTCGCATAGATGTGTTTATGCAGCGAATCCCAGTGAAGACTGCCCGTGAGTTTTTCGGAAAGATCCCTAAGAAGTTTTATTTCCACCCGGAAACAATTTAGGCGTCTAAATTAAGTTTTTATTAACGGAAGACCATTTGAGGGATGGTTTAATTTGAGGGATCAATTAAAATCAGATTGTATGAGAATCGGTAAGTTAGTTGCAGTGTTGTTTTTGTTTGCCGCCTCGATGGTGGGTGCCCAGGAAATCTCTGACCATGCGATTGGTTTGCGACTTGGGAACAGCGATGGCTTTGGGGCGGAAATCTCCTACCAGAAGTCTCTGGCCCGATACAACCGGCTGGAAGTCAATTTTGGCTGGAGGGATTCCCGGAATTTCAGTGCCTTCAAACTCGGAGGACTCTACCAATGGGTACACAACCTGGATGGCAATTTTAACTGGTACTACGGGGCTGGCGGTGGCCTTGGCAGTGTTGACTTTGACGAGGATTATATCGTCGATGACGATGGGGGCCTTTTTATTTTTGCAGCCGGGGATCTGGGAATAGAATACAACTTTGACATTCCCCTGCTGTTGTCCCTTGATTTCAGGCCGGAACTGGGCCTTTTTGGTTACAGCGGGTTCTCAGATAGTTTTGACTTCGATGTCGCCCTGGGGATACGGTATCAGTTCTAGGACGGCATAACGTAAGGTAAGCCCTTGACAAAAGCTTTTGTTAAGGGCTTTTTTTATTCGAGGGCAGGTTCCTACCTTTGGGCGCAAAATTAGAATGGATTTCATATGAAAAATGTAATAAGTCTGATTGCCCTTCTGCTGATATTTGCTTCCTGCCAGGAAGCAAAGCAGGGAGGATATATGGTTTCCGGGACCCTGGAGGGGGAAATTTCAGATACCACGAAAGTATATCTACGGAAAAGTGATGCCAACCTGCAGCCGGCAGAAACCGACAGTACCACCATCACAGAAGGCGGATTCAGTTTCTCCGGTGAAATCACAGAGCCCCGGCTTTATTACATCTTTATCGAAGGTGCCCGCGGTGCAATCCCCCTGATCCTCGAAGAGGGTAAGGTTGAAGTAAAGGCCCATGTAGACAGCCTGAATGCCGCAGTCGTCACGGGGACTCCCCAGAACACTGCTTACCGAAATTTTCTTGAAGGCTCTCGTGAGCTGGCCCGCCGGGGCAATTCCATTAACAGTGAGATGCGTGCGGCCATGGCGGCCCAGGATACTGCGAACATGAGTTCCCTGAGGGATGAATATTTTGAGCTGCAGCAGGCCGGGATGAATTATGAAAAGGAATTTGTGGCACAAAACCCGGATGCGATGATCTCAGCCCTGGTTCTCAACCGGATGGCACAATCACAGTCAGTCCCGGCCCCTGAAATCGAAGAGCTCTTTGAAGGGTTAACCGAACGGATTCGTCAGACGGACGTGGGTACTGGTATCCGCACCAAACTGGATGCCGAAATGCGGACCGCCATCGGGTCGCAGGCTCCGGATTTCAGCGCGCCAACCCCTACAGGCGAGACCCTTTCCCTGAACGAAGTACTCGGCAAGGTAACCCTGGTGGATTTCTGGGCTGCCTGGTGCCGTCCCTGCAGGGCAGAAAATCCCAATATTGTGAGGATCTATGAAAAATACAAGGACAAGGGGTTGAGTATCCTCGGGGTCTCCCTGGACCGAACCGAGGCCGACTGGAAGAAAGCCATAGAAGACGACGGGCTGGTGTGGCACCATGTTTCCAGGCTACAGTATTTTGGGGAAATTGCAGAACTCTATAACGTAACCGGGATCCCCGCCAGCTTCATCCTTGATGAAAACGGGGTGATCATTGCCAAGAATCTCAGGGGGCAGGCCCTGGAGGCAAAAATAGCAGAGCTCCTGCCTTAAGTAACGAAGGTTCTCTTACGTAAAAAGGCTTTCATGAGAAAGCCTTTTTTTATTTAGAATTTGCCGCGGACGTCCCGGAAGGTCCCTTTAACAGTAGCCGCTCCCTCGTATCGCACTTCTCCGAATACATCTATGGCTGAATCGGACCCGAGAAATTCCAGGGTTGCCCCTTCCATAAGGATGATATCTCCATAAACGGTAACATCCCCCTCCACCTGAAGCAGTCCATTTTCCCCTACTTTGATGTTTCTGCGCTGGGTGTTGCGGCCAACCGCCATGGTCCCGAACATCTGAAAAGTTGCTGCGGTCTTTACGTCCACATGG
Source organism: uncultured Flavobacteriaceae bacterium (assembly GCA_965365265.1). Lineage (GTDB taxonomy): Bacteria > Bacteroidota > Bacteroidia > Flavobacteriales > Flavobacteriaceae > Robiginitalea. The sequence goes on along the minus strand of CBDUBB010000035.1, from coordinate 7,430 downwards.
TTGACCACTGTCCAGGACCCGCAAAGCAGCAGGGAGCCCATGATGTTGATATTGTTGAACCGCTTTTCACCCTGGTACGCGACAGTTTCCCCCTCCTGCACATTTAGTTTGGAAGTCCCGTCATAGACCGGAAGGTCAGCACAAAGGCCGGCCAGGCTTGCAGAAGGTCGGTTCAGCTTTATGATATGTAACCCATTCAGGCCCGAAGCCGCAAAGGCATAGTCTCCCCTTGATACCACATAATTGACGGACCCATCCAATTCGATGATCCCCACGGACCGGGCCCCCAGGTCATCCTGTTCCGCAAGGGAGAGGCCTGCACCCCCATTTGCCATAAACAGGATGTCTTCATTCACGGTAACGGCATTGGTGACAATATCCCCGCTCTCGACTCCTTCCGGGTGAACCGGGATTGGGAGGTACTGCAAAAGGGATCCTCCCGTTTTAGGATACATGCCTGCTCCTTTATCTGCCTCGGCAACCACCAGGTGGTCCTCCCACATCTCCAGCGTTTTTTTGGTGGCCTCCCCCAGGTTTGTGGATATTGGAATGAGCCCGGTCTCCTCAAAAGCTGTATTGAGTAATCGCACCCCGGATCCGGCATCCAATGCGGCTATTCCCGTTTCAATTACTTCTAGGGCCCTGGCATCGGCCATGTAGGATTCCGAGAGGATGGTCAGTGCCGTTTTGTCGTAGGCTGTAATACTGCCTTCCTTGCCACTGCTGACAAGGACCCGGTTTGCCTCCATTACCAAGTCAGTTGCATTATTTCCCTGCTGAAACCCGTAGCGGATTCCCTCAGCGGTAAGGCTACCCTCCCAGGCGGGGATACGGGCCACAAAGGAGTTGGATGTTGCCTGAAGCGAAGTTTCCGAATTCATTCCGCCTACAGCATATACGAAGCCGCTATCGTACTGCAGCGCATTGATGTCTGCATTCAGGAAAAAGAGACGGGAGGTAACCCTGGGATTGTGTGGGTCTGATACATCCACTACCTCGATAGCCCCGTAAAAAGCCGGTCCAACGGTATTGTAGCCCACATAAGCGAAATCTCCGTCCACATCCACGTGGGAAGCCGTCAGTTGGTCGCCGCTTTGGTAGGAAGGCGGATCAATACTTGCGATCAGGGTGAGGGGATAATCCCCCGCCTGGTCGGATTCCTTGCCGGAAAGGTTATTGTCTTCCTCGTAGATCTCCAGGACGCCCGCTGCCGTAAAGCTTACGGAGGAAAGAAGATTATCTCCGTTTTCCAGCAGCACATCTTCCTGAAGGCTGTCCCTGTAAATCGTGGTCTCATCACTGCACCCGATCAGGATGATCAGAACTAATGGCAGTACCACCTTAATCCATTGCGTCATAGCAGGTCCGTTTATCGAATTTAGGTACCCCTTTAACGATGAAGCTCTGGATTTGTTGTAGTTCCAGGCGGATTTTGATGGATATCAGGGAGCTGCCAGCTCCCATATAATTCTGAGGTATGGGCCTGCCGCTAGAGTTTCCCCATTTTCTCAAGGATGAACAGCAGCACAATGGGCAATGCCAGCAGCAACACCATCGCGGGGTGGGTGGTAATGATGGAAGGCATGAAAATCAGGGTGGTTATATAGCCCCCCACGGCACCTCCGAAATGGGCGGTATGCCCGATATTCCCTAACCTTTTCTTCATTCCGTAAATGGAATAGAGCAAATAGGCGATTCCCAGAATATAGGCCGGTAAAGGGATGGGAATAAACATAAGGGCCAGGCGCATATCCGGTTGAAGCAGGATGGCTGCATACAGGATGCCGGTAACTGCCCCACTTGCCCCCACTGCACTGTAATAGGGTTCCTTCTTGTGAAAGGACAGTGCCAGCAAACTTCCGGCCACCAGGCTTACGAGATAGATAATCAGGAATTTTCCCGGGCCAAACCACCGGATTACCACATCGGCGAAGAAGTACAGGGTAAACATATTGAGCAGCAAATGTGCCCCGTCCACATGGAGGAAGCCGGATGTCAGCATCCGATCCTTCTGTCCTCCCCGGATAGCCCCTATATTGAATTTATAGCGTTCGAAGAAGGAATAGTCGTTAAACCCCTTGATGGAAACCAGGATATTGGCCGCAATAACGGCGATGGTCGCAATGTGTAAATTCATGCCAGGCGCCTTGAATAGGGCCAAATATAGCTATATTTGCCAAGATTTCAGAGCATGCAAAGACTCTCATTTCTACTGGCTTTTCCCCTGTTGTGGGTCATTTCCAGGCTGCCCTTCGGAATGCTGTATTTCCTTTCGGATGGGCTATTTTTCCTGGTGTACAGGGTAATACGATACCGGAGGAAAGTGGTTCGGGAAAATCTGAATCTCGTTTTTCCGGATAAGACGGAAAAGGAACTTAGAACCATTGAAAAAAAGTTCTATGCGCACCTGTGCGACATGTTCCTCGAAATGGTTAAAACCATGGGGATCAGCCCTCGGGAGTTGGATCGGCGGTTTACCTTTACAGACCTTGAAGTGCTGCGCTCCCTTGAGGATCAGGGCAAAAGCGTTATGCTGATGTTTCCGCATTACGCGAGCTGGGAATGGGTTATCAGCCTGGACCCCCATGTTAAGGGAAAGGGAATTGCCATTTATCAGCCCTTGAACAACAAATACTTTGACAGGTGGGTTCGCAGCGTGCGGGAAAAGCTCGGGACCACCCTGATAGCCACGCGGGAAACCCTGGATTGCATAAGGCATAACAAAAAAGAGGGCAACCTGATTACCTATGGCATACTGAGTGATCAGTCGCCCATGGCCGGAAAGGCGCGGTACTGGGCCCCATTCATGGGTATTCCCGTACCCATTCACGTCGGGGCCGAAGCCATTTGCAAACAAATGGACCTCCCGGCGATTTACCTTAAAATCCGAAAATTAAAACGGGGGTATTATCAGGGCAGTTTTATCCTGCTGGCAGAAAACCCTTCCGAGGTCCCGGATTATGGTATCACGGATGCTTTCTTAAGGGAGGTGGAAAAAGCCATCGAAGAGGCTCCCGAATACTATTTCTGGACCCATAAACGGTGGAAACACAGGCACAAGGCACCTGCCGAAGTACTTTCTGAAACCGAGGGCTCACATTCTCGGTGAAACCCGGAGGTTTAAAGATTTACAATCCCGCCAGTTCCTTCAATTCACCGATAAACCGGTCGGCAAGGCCATCCGCCTCTTCTGCGCTGGAAGCTTCCGTATAAATACGGATAATAGGCTCCGTGTTGGATTTGCGCATATGCACCCACCCCTTTTCAAAATCGATCTTCACCCCATCCACATCTGTAAGCTGTTCGTTCTGATACCGGTCCGCCATTTTTTCCAAAAGGACATCTACATCCAGGTCCGGGGTCAGTTGGATCTTCTTTTTGCTCATGTGATACTCGGGGTACGTCATTTTCAGTTCACTCACGGGTAGCCCCTTCTCAGTCAGGAGCATGAGGAACAGGGCCGTGCCTACCAGGGCATCCCTGCCGTAGTGGCTTTCGGGGTAGATAATTCCCCCGTTTCCTTCTCCGCCAATTACAGCGTTGTGAGACTTCATGGCGGCAACCACATTAACCTCCCCAACAGCCGCGGCAGTGTACCTGCCCCCGTGTTTTTCGGTTACATCTCTGAGGGCCCGGGTAGAGGAAAGGTTGGATACCGTGTTCCCAGGGGTTTTGCTCAGGACATAATCCGCACAGGCCACCAGGGTGTATTCCTCTCCGAACATCTCTCCCTTCTCGGTAATAAAAGCGAGCCGGTCTACGTCCGGATCCACGACAATCCCGAAATCGGCCTTTTCCTCCAAAACTTTTTCGCAAATGGCCCCGAGATGTTCCTTGAGGGGCTCCGGATTATGAGGGAAGTGCCCGGTCGGTTCGCAATAGAGTTCAACAACCGATACCCCCAGGGCCTTCAATAATTTGGGAATAGCGATCCCTCCGGAGGAATTCACCCCGTCTACGACTACCCTGAATCCTTTTTCACGAATTTTATCCGTATCAACCAGGGGCAACTGCAATACTTCGTCCACATGAATATCCAGGTAGGCATCGTTATTGGTTACTTTTCCAAGTGCATCGACAGAGGCGAAATGAAATTCTTCCGCATCGGCAATCTCGAGAATTGACCTGCCCTGGGCTGCGTCCAGGAACTCTCCCTTCTCATTGAGCAACTTCAGGGCATTCCATTGCTTGGGGTTATGGCTGGCCGTAAGGATGATCCCCCCATCTGCCTTCTCCATAGGTACCGCGATTTCCACCGTAGGGGTGGTAGAAAGGCCAAGGTCCAGCACATCGATACCCAACCCTGTCAGTGTTGCGGAGACCAGTTGCTGAATCATCGGGCCGGACACCCTGGCATCCCTGCCAATGACCACCCTGAGATTTTCGGCACCCCGGTACTTCTTTAACCACGTTCCGTAGGCGGCGGCAAATTTTACGGCATCCAGGGGGGTGAGATTTTCAGAAGGAGGGCCACCGATGGTCCCTCTGATTCCGGAAATGGATTTAATCAACGTCATGAAGATGGGATTTTGGTTGGGCAAATATACTTCCCTGTCCCCGAATCCTGCCAATTAGTTCTTTAATCTGCCTATTTTTACGGTTGTGAACTTTCTGGCGCATATTTATCTCTCCTTTGACGATCCCCAGATCACCCTGGGAAACTTCATGGCCGACAGCATCCGGGGCAGGGATTACCTGCAGTTTCCCGAGAGGATTCAAAAAGGCGTGCTCCTGCACCGGGCGATCGATACCTTCACCGACACGCATCCCATTACCCGCAAGAGCAGCAAGCGTTTGCATTCCAGGTACCGGCATTACAGCATGGTGATCGTTGACATTTACTACGACCACTTCCTGGCGAGGAACTGGAATTCCTATTCCGATATTTCCCTTGAGAGCTTCACGGATAATTTTTATACCCTGCTGGAGGAAAACCTGCATCTGATGCCGGAAACTGTACAACAGATGACACCCTACATGATAACGGACAACTGGTTGCTGAGCTACAGGGAAGTGGAAGGAATACACCGTGTTTTAAAGGGGCTAAACCGCAGGACCGGCCTTAAGAGTGGTATGGACCAGGCCGTGGAGGAACTCGAGGATTTTTACGGGGAATTTGAAGCTGAATTCACCGCCTTTTTTGATGAATTGATTATCTTTTCCCGTGAGAAACTGGCCGAATTATGATGCGATTTAAGCCTACCCCCGTAAAGACCAGACCATTTGGTTTCGGTCTTCTTCTTATTGTACTTCTGCTATCCCAAACCCAATGCAGAAAAGCACCCCCACCCCCAACCGGACTGGTCACTGAGAATGCTATGGTGGTGTCCGCCAGGAGGGAGGCTTCAGAAATTGGGGTGGCCATCTTAGAGAAAGGCGGGAATGCATTTGACGCCATGGTGGGCACGGAGCTCGCCCTGGCTGTCGCCTAACCCTTTGCCGGGAATGTTGGGGGTGGCGGATTTATGGTTTACCGAAAAAACAATGGAGAGATCGGAGGCCTGGATTACCGGGAGAAAGCCCCCCTGGCAGCCCATAAGGATATGTACCTGGATTCCCTGGGGAATGTGATCCCCGGGATGAGCACCAAGGGAGCCACCGGGGTCGGGGTACCAGGCACCGTAGCCGGGATCTTTGCCGTACATGAGCGCTTTGGTACCCTTCCCATCGAAGAAATCATGGAGCCCGTGATCCGGCTGGTGGAAGAAGGTGTGGAAGTTACCGAGAAGCAGGCTGCCATGTTGGAACGCGTTCGGGAACAAATCATTGAAGTCAATGGAGAAAACACTTTATTCTATACCGAATGTATTCCGGGTGATACGTTAAAATATCCAGGCCTGGGGGCCACCTTGCGGCGGATTATGGAAAATGGGCGGGATGAGTTTTACAAAGGGAAAACCGCCAGGGTCCTGGCCCGGTTTATTCAGGACAGGGGCGGCTATGTAACCGAAGCCGACCTCGCGCGTTATGAAGCCAAATGGAGGGATCCCATAGTCTTCAATTACAAGGATCTCAGGATTATTTCCATGAGCCCACCCAGCAGCGGCGGGGTCACCATGAACCAGATCCTGAAAATGATGGAGCCCTATGACCTGGAATCTTTCGGACATAATTCCGCTCGAAGTATTCAGCTGTTTACAGAGGCAGCCCGGCGCGCTTATGCCGATCGGAATTATTTTCTCGGAGACCCCGACTTTGTGGAGATACCACTGGACGTGCTTCTGTCAGATTCCTACCTGACCGGCCGGATGGACGGTTTCAGTTTTGAGAAGGCCACCCCTTCTTCAGAAGTTTCCCACGGGGAGGTGTCCGTTTATGAAAGCGATGAAACCACCCATTATTCCATAGTGGACTCCGAGGGAAATGCGGTATCGGTAACCACCACCCTGAACGGCGCCTATGGTTCCAAGCTGTATTGCGATGAACTAGGTTTCTTCCTCAATAACGAAATGGACGATTTTAGCTCTAAACCGGGCACGCCAAACATGTTTGGGCTTATAATGGCGGAAGCCAACAGCATCGCCCCCGAAAAACGCATGCTCAGCAGCATGACCCCTACCATTGTGGAACGCGATGGAGAACTCTGGATGGTGGTGGGTACCCCGGGAGGCTCAAAAATAATCACTGCCGTGACCCAAACCATCCTGAATGTCTATGAATACGGATTGTCCATGCAGCAGGCTGTAGATGCCCCCCGGTTTCACCATCAGCATCTACCTGACATTATCATTTTTGAGCCTGGAAGATTTCCGGAGGCTCTAATGAATACATTAAGGGAAAAGGGCTATCAGATCGATGCTAACCTCACTCCAATTGGAGGGAAGGTTGATGCGATCCGGGTGTTGCCTGATGGCCGGCTTGAAGGAGGGGCAGATCATAGAGGTGACGATACTGCCCTTGGTTATTAAGTCCGAAAAGGGGGGAGCTATGGGCGTAATCTGTTCAGGCGTTCCCTAATTTCTGTTTTAGTTCTTCCATGGATTGCTGCAACTGGCGCAAAAGGCCTTTTTCCGTGGTAGCGTCCAGCCCAAAGGTAATCTTGCTGCTGACGAGCCAGATCTCCTGAACCTGGGCAGTATCGATTTCATAAGGGGGATAGGTGTCATTTAGGGATATCAGCCTTAGTTGTTCCCCTCCAGGCAGCTTCTGGATTTTCTTCACCACTACGGCGTCCTGCAGCACCACTACATACATGCGGTTGCCACTGATCTCTTCCCAATTATCCACCCCCCGGGCCAGGACCCAGTCTCCAGGTTTGAGATTTGGCAGCATGCTGTCCCCTTCTACCTGGAACCCACGATAGGAAGCATTCCGAAATTGAGGCAGCGGAAGGTCGAAGGCAGGCAATTGACGGTACCAACTGGTATCGTGAATGTTCTGTGGATATCCCGCAGCTGCCTTGGCATTTACCAGTACGATGTTTTCCTTTT